>JAHDFT010000082.1:3447-14473 GCA_020628015.1 Bacteroidota bacterium | reverse complement strand
TTCGTTAAAAAGCCTCGCCAAGGCACTGCATTGCCTACGTTTTTTGCCTTGTCTAGGATCAAATTTCCCTAATCAAAATCGGGAACTTATTTTTCACTCGTTACTAAGTCATTTATTTTATCAATCCTCATAGCTTCACTATATTATAGCAAGTTCTAGACACAAATATTGAATACTAGTACTTAATTTTGATATACTGATAGGAAAATGGTAAATTGCTTCGATTTAATCAGGTATTTTATTTACTAACCACTAAAAAAATTGCATGTCCACCCAGTTCTACTTCCCACAGGATTTACCCCCAGAAGAAATGGATATGATGCTGGCCAATGGCTGGTTTAGAAGCAGTAATATGCTTTATCGGGCGCAATTGACTATTTTATATGATAGTCTCTACTCTATTGTTCGTACTCGTTTACCTTTAGCAAATTATACCTTTAAAAAGCGATTGCGAAAAATTATGAATCGTTGTAATAGTCGTTTTCGTATAGAAATGGGTAGGGCAAGTATTACACCTGAAAAAGAGGCACTTTACCAAACACATAAACATCGTTTTAAGGGCTATATTGCTAAAAACTTAGAAGATTATTTCAATGATCCTTTTGACAAACGCATTTTTGATACTAGGGAAATTAGGGTGTATGATGGTGATGAATTGATTGCGGTCAGTTTTTTTGATCAGGGGGAGAAAAGTATTGCTAGTTTACTGGGCTTGTTTAATCATGAATATAGTAAATTCAGTCTAGGTACTTTTACTATGCTTATGGAGATTCAATATGGCATGGCGCAGGGTTTGCGTTATTTTTATCCAGGTTATGTATTGCCTGGAAATTCGGATTTTGATTACAAACTCCGTCTAGGCAATATGGAGTATTATAACCCACGTCATGGTTGGCATCCCTTTTCTAATCTGAAAACAGAGACTTTACAAGGTGAAATTATTAAGCGGAAAATGCGAGAATTGAAGGCGGCTTTGGATCAAAGAGAGATTCCTAATGAAGCGTATTTGTATCCCTTATATGATTTGGATATTCCTGATTATATGGAGGGGGAATTTTTGACCAATCCGATGTTTATTCATTGCTATCCTACGCAAACTTATACAGAATTACCTGTTGTCACTTATAATTTTAAAAAGAATACCTTTTCATTGGGCATTTATCATCATTATACAGAGCATATTCCCGTTTTTCCGATGGGGCCTTTGGAGAGTATTTTTGATCGCAATAATTGTTGGTTGGTGATGTTGATTGCTGCTGATATTATTATTGAATCGGAGGATATGCAACGAGTTGTGGATCAGTTTTTTTTATATTGGTAAAGTAATACTCAAATAAAAGATTACCCCTGCAGGTATGAATTACCTACAGGGGTTCCATCGTTTTCTTAATCACGAATCAAGACATAAAATATTAAAACATTAAAACATTAAACTATCCTCGTCCCGTTTTTTCAAAAATTAGATTGCCATCTGCATCAAAACCAAGCACAATCTTTTCACCGTCTACATACAAACCGACTACAATAGTTCCTTCTTCTTTCTCAAAGGCTTTTCTAAACTCGGCTGTTTCATAATTAGTAGAGATATAATCCAGAATTACTTGAGATAACTCTTCAAATGCTACTGGTGTACCTCTACCTCCACAATGTCCAACAAAGGTTTTTTCCTCTATGAAGTTACCATCACCATCAAACACAAGAATCACATGGTCACTCAATCCAACAACAATTAGGTCAGCACCATCTTCGGCTGTTTTCAACTTAGCTTTTCTGATTTCTGCTTCTGGGTAATTGGCAGTAATGTAATCAGTAATAGTAGCAGATAATTCTTCAATGGCGATACTATTATCAGAACAAGTACGTGTGCTGTCTCTCTCTCCAAATCCATCTCTAGTACCTTTTCCTTTTTTACCTCCTTTTCTGTGTGGACGTTCGCAATCGCCTCTTGTTAAAGCACCAGTCAACGGCTCTCCATCTTCATCGAAATAGACCAACTCTCCATTTCCTAGTTGCACTTCAAATCCATTACCATCAGATTTGAAAACTGCTTCTACATAAGTTTCAAAATAGAGTTCATCTAAGAAGCTCTGAACAATAGAGGGCAAGTTTTCTACAGTAATTTCAGTCTTATTACTAGCCAAGGCAATAGCGTCCATTGCTTCCTCATCACCTGTTGAAAAAACATCTTTTTCGCAAGCATAGAAACCACTAATAGTCAAAAAAGCGATCATTAATACAAATAGCTTTCTCATGTCAAAATAAATTTTTGATTAGGTATAAGAATAGATTAAACATGACAGGAACCTTAAGAAGTATAGTTTCTTCTTTTATTTAAATGCCATTTGCTTTAATCTATTTTGGCTTAATTAGCCAAATAAATCTGTGTTAAAAATGAAATGAAATACGTGTAGAATCTTGCTATAGATCGTTATTTAAAAATTAGAATAAAATAAAATTGACGGAATTGATTTCTAGTAATAGTAATATTGAGAATTGTAAAGTGAATTAGCATATATTATATATCTCTGTTTATTCCAGAATAATAAATGCTTCTTATAGTATTGTGTGAGCTTGGGATTTTGTATAAACAATTGTATTAGTGCAGACAGTTTTTAGAAGGTTGCAGCAAAATTATTTTTTTTTGAAAAGTTTGTCTTTCCTAAAAAATGTCTGCGAAATTATCATTCGAGTGTATTAGTGCGGACAGTTTTTAGAAGGTTGCAGCAAAATTATTTTTTTTGAAAAGTTTGTCTTTCCTAAAAAATGTCTGCGAAATTATCATTCGAGTGTATTAGTGCGGACAGTTTTTAGAAGGTTGCAGCAAAAATTATTTTTTTTTGAAAAATTTATAATTGCTTAAAACTGTCTGTAAAATTACTGTTCGAGTGTATTAGTGCAGACAGTTTTAAGAAGGTTGCAGCAAAGTTTTTTTTTTTGAAAAATTTGTGCTTGTTGAAGACTATTGACCAAATGGCGATTTATTATAAGGAACGAGTAAAAAAATAACTGTTCAATTTTGATTGATCAATTTAACCCTATATTTCGTTAAAAAGCCTCGTCAATGCTCTGCATTGCCTACGTTTTTTTGCCTCATCTAAGGTCAAATTTCCCTAATCAAAATAGGGAAATTATTTTTCACTTGTTCCTAAGAAACAGTAAAAAAATAACTTGTTCCTAAGTGATGGAACAGAAATAATTTTTTAAAAAATAATTAAAAAAATAAAATATCATTGAGCAAAAAATAAGTTGATGAATATTTATTCAAAATAAAAAACAACAAATTTATCAACAAATTATAAATCTAACACAAACAGACTCAAACAAAAAAAATAAAATACAATATAATAATTATATCACTTGGTAAATCCTATTCAACATTTAAACAAAATGTTTACATTGTGTCTTATTAAGTTTTTTTTAGCCAAAAAATGACTATTTCTCAATTTTTGTAAATCAAAACTAGTCCATTTATAATTTTATAGTTATCTTAGAGCATCATTTACAAGATTTTTATCTGATTAATGATTTATTATTGCTGGATACACAACATACAAAGGTTACTCCTATTCTATTTCCTTATTCAATCCAAATAAAATATTTTGATATTTGATTTACATTACAACCTCAGTCTATAAATTAAATTTAACCTTTATTATAAATTGCAAAATCAACAAGACATTACATTCTTTGTATTCAATTAACCTCTAAGCACATTGAACTTTAACATTACAAACACAACTTATCTGGACTAATTATCGGGATATACGTTTTTTAAAATCGCATATGACATTAAAAGAATATATTCCTTCAGTATTCCCCATAATTGCTTTGTAAGCCTTTATAAGTAGCAATCAATAACTATTATTGCATAGGAACAAAACAAGACTATCAAGATACATCCCGTTTATACATCTTCAGTTACAGTACAATATATTTAATTCATAATAGCATATTCATTCTATACCATTGCGTTCAATTCCACTAAAATATAAATCTACATAACATATATACATAACTTAAATTAATAGGCTTAAATTATGAAAGAAAGATTACAATGCTTGTTTAACGTAACATTTTTAATGTTGTGTCTAAACACCCTATTCGTGTCTGATATTGTGGCACAGAAAGGGGTAATGACTACAAACCAAAACATTAATAAATGTGCAACAGAAAATTACATGGAGCAAATGCTTCAAGATCCAGTTTTTGCAGCTCAATTTTATAAGCAGCAAAAAGAAGCTCGTGAGCGAGTGAACCTTGAAAAAGCCAGTAGCTCGGCCCCTTGTACGAATCCTTTAATTATACCTGTAGCAATTCATTATAATAATCCACTTACTACTGCAAATACGCAATGTTTGATTGATGCAGCTAATGCACAAATTGATCAAATGAATTTGGATTATGCTTCTTGTAATGCTAATGCAAGTTTATTATGTGATTGGATCAATGCAGGTTGTGATAACTTTGGAGGAACTGCTGGTGCAGATGCCATGCCTGAAGATGGTGCTTGTATTCAGTTTTGTATAGGAGATCAAAACCTGCCTGCTGGGGAGGATAATATTGGTGGTTTGGCTATTACAGTAGGAGATTATACTTGGCCTAGTGTTCCTGGAACAACTTGGGATGGTTGGTTGAATATATTTGTCAGTAGTAATGCTGCTGCTGGACACGGTTTAGGTAATATTCTTGGTGTAGCTCCTCTTAATGGCGCATCTAACCCAAATGGTAATGGTGTATTTGTGGTCAATACTGCTTTTGGCTCTCAAGGATTTGGTGGTTGTACTTCTGGTGGTAGTTTAGACACAGGTGCCCCTTTCGACGGTGGTGCAACACTTACACATGAGGTAGGTCACTACTTTGGTTTGGATCATACTTTTAGTGATAACTTAGCAGATACCCCTCCACAAACTAACCCTAACTATGGTTGTCCAACAGTAAATACAGCTACTTGTACTGCTAGTGGTTGTCAAGGAGCTTGTGATGATTATGCTGGAAACTTTATGGATTATGTGGATGATGATTGTATGTTCACTTTTACTGATGATCAAGTGAATTTAATGCAGGCAGTTGCTGCTGCTCAAAGTGCTTGGGCAACAAATGGTATTTCTTGCTTTGGCTCAACAACTTATCCTCCATGTGCTGATCAACAAGGTCCTTGTATGTTGGTGCCTCCTACAGCAGATTTTACACCTACTACAGATGACCTTACTATTTGTACTGGTGGTTGTGTTTCTTTTACAGATGCTTCTACTGGTTCTCCTAATGCTTGGAACTGGACATTTGTAGCTACTGGTGATTTAGTACTGAATATTACTTCCTCTACAGATCAAAATCCACAAGTTTGTGTAACAGGTGGTACAAGTGGCTCGATTCAAGCTACATTGACTGTTTCAAACTCGGAAGGTAGTGATAGTGCTAACGGTACTATCAATATTACCGTTAACCCAAACTGTCTTGAAGGTTGTGTCAGTTTGACAAATTTAGATTTAGCTAATGATAATTTAGCTATCCCTACAGCTCAGGGTGGTGGTTATGTAGCTGGATCTAATAGCTTTGGAGACGAATCTAAGGCTGAATATTTTGATTTAGCTGACTTTGGTATTTGCTATCCTTCTACTGTAACTAGTGTTACCATTTGTGTAGCAATTGATGCTGGTACGACAGGTAATATTGATATAGAATTATGGAATGGTACTGCTGCTGGTGGTCCGACGACTTCGCTTGGTACTACTAGTGTTGCTGTTGGTTCTTTGACTGATCTTAGCGGTGGTGGAACAGTTCCTACGGATTGCGACGTAATTCAACTCCCTACACCTATTGTTGTAACTGGTCCTTTCTTTGTAGGTATTTCTAATTTAAATGGTATTAGTGGTGGAGATATCGGATTAGTAACTAACTCTGATCCAGAAGGTGCAGGTAGTGTTGGCTGGGAAGAATTTGGCGGCGGCGGCGGCTGGTTCCCATTTGATGATGCAAGTTCATGGGGGCTTCAAATCTCTAGTGCTATTTTCCCTACTTTATTACCAGAACCTCCAACAATTACTTTGACTCCTCCTACAGGTCAACTTTGTACAGGTGATGCATTACCATTTGCAAGTTCGACAGTATTCTGTGTTGATCCTCCTACAGCTCCTGTTTATGCATGGACAGTAATGGATAATGGTGGCAATACAGTATTCACATCTGCTAATGAAAATGATAACTTTACTTTCACTACAGCAGGCACCTATGATGTAGAGTTCTGTGCTACGGGTGAAAGTTGTGAAACAGCTTGTGAAACAACACAAGTAACCATTACAGATTGTGCAACTTGCCCAACTGCTACCGCACCTACAGCTCAAGCTACGGCTGCTTGTGGTGATCAGGTAACTTACAGCGTAACACTTGACCCAGCTACAGCAACTAATGTAAGCTATAACTGGACAATGAGTGGTGCTGGTGGTACAACACTAACCAATACAACTAGCCAAACCGTTACAGTTGATTATGATAATACGATGTGTATGGATCAAACGGTAGAGGTTTTTGTAACTGTTGTTTGTACAGATAATAGTACTACCCTATTAGATAATGTGTCTATTGGCACAACTACGGTTGCAGTTTGTCAGGCCCTAGGTTGTACTGATCCAGCTTTCTGTGAATTTGATCCGAATGCAGTTTGTGATGATGGCTCTTGTGTGACTTCTACTGCTGATCCTGGAACTTGTAATACAGATTGTACCGTGGGTCCATTGGAAACATGGGATGCTGGGACTTGTACTTGTGTACCAGGAGCTACACCTATATTAGGTTGTACTGACCCAGCTTTCTGTGAGTTTGATCCGAATGCCAACTGTGATGATGGCTCTTGTGTGACTTCTACGGCTGATCCTGGCACCTGCAATACAGATTGTAATGCAGGGGATTTAGAACAATGGGACTCTAATACTTGTATGTGTATGCCTGTTTCTACACCTATTCCTGGTTGTACTGATCCAGCTTTCTGTGAGTTTGATCCAAATGCCAATTGTGATGATGGCTCTTGTGTGACTTCTACGGCTGATCCTGGCACCTGCAATACAGATTGTAATGCAGGGGATTTAGAACAATGGGATATGGCAACTTGTCAATGTGTTCCTGTTTCCACACCAGTATTAGGATGTACTGATCCAGCTTTCTGTGAGTTTGATCCGAATGCCAACTGTGATGATGGCTCTTGTGTGACTTCTACGGCTGATCCTGGGACTTGTAATACAGATTGTACAATAGGTCCATTGGAAACATGGGATGCTGGGACTTGTACTTGTGTACCAGGAGCTACACCAGTATTAGGATGTACTGATCCAGCTTTCTGTGAGTTTGATCCAAATGCCAATTGTGATGATGGCTCTTGTGTGACTTCTACGGCTGATCCTGGCACCTGCAATACAGATTGTAATGCAGGGGATTTAGAACAATGGGATATGGCAACTTGTCAATGTGTTCCTGTTTCCACACCAGTATTAGGATGTACTGATCCAGCTTTCTGTGAATTTGATCCAAATGCCAATTGTGATGATGGCTCTTGTGTGACTTCTAATGTTGATCCAGGGACTTGTAATACAGATGCTTGTGTTGGAGATATAGAAGTTTGGGATACTGCTTCTTGTTCTTGTGTATTGGCTACTCCTCAAGAATTTGGTTGTACTGATCAAACTGCAAGTAACTATAATCCAAATGCGAATTGTGATGATGGTTCTTGTGTATTTGATGTATTAGGTTGTACTGATCCTGCTGCACCTAACTATAATCCTTTAGCGACCATTGATGATGGCTCTTGTTTGCCTCCGAATCCAGGTGGTTGTAATATGGACTTTATTGCTTATGATATGAGTCAAGGAATTAGTGGTGGTATTTCGCCATTCTACTACAATACTACTATGATTGAAGTAACGGCTGGAACAGCTCCATATACTTATGAGTGGGAAGCAACAGGTTATGTTAGAAACTCTATTATTGGTTCTGGTGAGGTCAAAGTATTACATGCGGATAATGCAACTTGGTGTGTAACCGTTACTGATGCTGCTGGATGTAGCATTGTTGTTTGTGAAGATGACTTTAATGGTAGTACAATGGGTACCTCTACACTTGATATTACAGGTAGTGATATTAGCCCTGCAACTGTTGGAATGAGTAATGGAGCTATAGATATTTCTGTTGCTGGCGGAACATTGCCTTATACTTATACTTGGTCAAATGGTTTTACTGGACAAGATTTATCTGGTATTTCTTATGGTTGGTATAGTGTGACGGTTTGTGATGCTGATGGACTTTGTACAGAGGGTTGGTTCTGGGTGCCTAGTGCTCGTCCTGGTGGTAGAGGAAAAGCATCATTAAATACTATCGAAGTATTGCCTAATCCTGTATCTAATGAAGCAAATATTAACTTTAGCGTAACTGATGCCAATACAGTTAATATTGCTCTTTATTCTTTGGATGGTCAAAGAATCTTAGATATTTATAATGGTCAAGTAGAGCCTAATATTGCTCACAGTATTCAATTCCAAGCTGGTCCATTGGCTGCTGGTGTGTATATTGTTCAAATGACTACGGATACTGGTGTAAGTCAATATCAAAGATTGATTATTGCTCAGTAGTCATAAGGAATGAGTACAAAAGTTCTTTTTTACTTTTCTATAAGTCAAATCAATAGTTTTCTTATAAAAACTGTTCAAAAACTTATATAGGGAACAGTAAAAAAATAACTGTTCCTAAATCAAGCCCCATCCTGAATTTATTTTCAAGATGGGGCTTTTTTAATAGCGTATATGACATATTGGGGGATTCCTTATGCAATTAACGCCCCTGCTAGGGTCGAGATAGGGATAACCTTTATTTTTCTAACATACTTTGACCGCTCTGCGGTCATTAAGAAATAGGCATTCCATTCGACTTATAACTTCCTCCTAGTTACTGACCACCAAAACCTTATCTATAAAGCGGCTTTGCTCCCCACCTTCTACTAAATAATACACGCCATCTGGTAGGTGATCGGTGTTTACTTCAATAGTGGTATTATTGGTCATTCCAGACCAAACTTGGCGACCATTGACATCGTATAAGGTAAGGGATGTAGGGGCTGTAGTAGTGTTTAGGCAGTCAATATATAAGGTGGTATTGACGGGATTGGGGTAGCAATGATAGG
Organism: Bacteroidota bacterium; assembly: GCA_020628015.1. Taxonomy (GTDB): domain Bacteria; phylum Bacteroidota; class Bacteroidia; order Chitinophagales; family UBA2359; genus JAHDFT01. The sequence goes on along the minus strand of JAHDFT010000082.1, from coordinate 5,310 downwards.
CTTTATCAACTACAGTAAGTGTTTCTGTTCCATTAGGAATGCCATCGTTAATACAATTCTCCAACTGTGTTCGGGCAACATCTAAGCTAAGGGTATCATTTTGGTCATTAGCAAAAAAATTGCCTATTATTCTATTATCAATAATATTGATAAAATTTTCGGAACATGAGAATGTCTGATAACCAAAGAAAAAATCGGAATATAATCTTGGTCTACCAGCATATAAAAACGTTTGCTCGGTTATGCTACTGTTAAAACCTAAACAATCTCCACCATTTCCACCCAATAACCAAATGGTATCATTAGCATTAAGCCAATCAAGTAAGCCCTCATGAACATCACCATATAAGACTTCAATTACTTTATGTTGGCAAAGTGGATTCTGAAGGTATACTTCATGACAAGTGCCTGTTGGTTGAAGTAAGCAAATTAAGCCTTCTTCCTCAAATCCCTCTTTATTAATATGCTGACAAAAAGCGTCAACACTACCACAGCTACAAGCGATGAGTTGGTAGCTTGTGGTAAGGATGAGCAATAAAAAAAGCAATAAGTATTTCATATTCATATATTTTATTCGTCTTAACTGCCAATAGGCAATCGTGTTTTTTTGTGGGATTGTGGGTAAATTTAACCACCAATATTTGCGGCCTTTCGCCATTAATTTATTCATTGAGTTGAATTGAGTTTTGATTAATAAATAAATCTTATCTCCTATACATCACATCACTCCGAATCACATATTTCGTTCCCTCAACTACTGGGCAACCTTCATGCTTTTGCTCATGGATAAAACACAAGGCCGTTCCTGTTTTGGGCTGGATGACCACATCATCAAAAGCCGTTTCGCCACCTGTAAAATCATCATTGAGGTAGATCATGAAGGTGATGCGGCTTTCTTCCTGCTCATTCCGCTGAAATCGACCATCTATATGTCGCTTAAAACGTTGTTTGGATTCGTATTTATAAAATCGGAATTGCTCATTGAGTCCAATAGCTGTACAATGTTCTAGCTTTTGAGGACAATAGGGAGCTAAAGCGGCCCAATATTGCTCCGCCAATCCGACATCTTTATATAGGAGTCGGTAGTTATTTCTAATGCCCTTCATCATTTTAGCTCCTCCTTTTAGGTTGATTTTAGCCGCTTCAAAGCCTCTCATTTCACTAAATAGGATGAGGTCATTGCATTCCTTTTCTGATAAAAAGTGGTCAATTGTCCAGATTAGTTTGGTGTGTTGAATCAGCTGCATGGCTTTGTTGATTAATGATATAATACCAAATTCAGCCTACCCTACTCAATCCTCCCAAACCGCCAAACACTTCTTCTCCTGCCAAAATTGCTCTAGCGTCATTTTTGGAGCGACGGCACATTTGATGGTTAGTGGACTGAGGCGCACACTGATTTTGTGAGAACGGCTTCCGAAAGAGCCGATGTCTACTACTTCTTGTCCTTGTAAGTTCAATTGATTACTGGTAAGATATTGTTGAATGGCTGGTACTTGTAAATCTACACCGCCTGTTGCTACTGCATGTGGATTTCGTAATACTTTAGCAGTTTGTATTAATTCTTCTAAATCTTCTGGATGGCTTTCAAAATGGGCTTTGTAGCTTTCATAGTAAACACGCTCTAAGGCATCCTCTTGGGAAATAAATTCATGGTCAACGACATAACCAATCAACCAATTATCCCCATACTTTCGATCCCACTCTCTTTGTCGCTTTTGTCTTTGTTTACTATTTCCTGCTTTTCCTATTTTTCGTTCAACGATTTTCCAAGCCATAATTGTGCTTATACTGTACTATATTTATGTAAATTAATTATTTTATTAGACATTAGCAAAAGATGAATAATTTATTTAGTGATGG
>JAHDFT010000082.1:0-3347 GCA_020628015.1 Bacteroidota bacterium | reverse complement strand
TGGAGCTTATAAGTTTGCTTCAATTACTATCTACAGACAGTTAGGCTCCTACGGAGCTGATACTGATACTTTTGTGAGTTTGACTGTTTTTAGAAAAAATCAAAATAAGTAATAGCTAAACAATAAAAAGCTTTATCGAGGCAACCTGTCAAAGTCAACGGGTTATTGATTTCACCTATTTCTTATCCATCACTTTCTTAAAAACATACCCTCCAGTTTCTGCTCCCCAAACCTGTTTATCTGTTTTATCCCAACCTTGATCCCAAGATAAGACTACTCCTTCACAAACGGTTACCTCCGAAGTGGCATAAGTTGCTCCTCGCAAACTACTTTGACAATCTTTTTCCTTGGTAGAGCCACTATAACAGCCTTCCCCATTTTTTTGTAGAAAAACCGCACAGCCTTCTCGAATCATCAAGGAGTCAGCATTGATGTTATTGAAAATGGTGGGATTTTCCCAAGCATGAATGTATTTTTTAGGGTTTGCTAATGTATATACTCGACTTTCAATCCTTCCATCATCCATTTTAGAGATTCGATAAACCCTTTGACGATAAGGCTTCTTCATGGCTTTAGCTACTGCTTGCTCTACATAAAGCCATTTCGCTGATTGATCTGTTTCCCAGATGGGATGCATGACCAAGCTAATGTCATAGAACAGCGAATCTTTTGCCGCTTGTTCGGTACTAGAAAATTTTCCTGTCATGAGTTGTGCCAATTCACTAACTTCATCCACCTGATTAACAGGGCTTTTTTTGAGTTGGCGATTGGCACAGGCAGTAAGGATTAAACTACTTAGGACTAGTAAAAAAATGGGTCTCCACATTATTATCTATTTTAAAACTATCAAGGTCAATACGCTACTCTTTTGTATCCATTGTTAAAGTGTTCATAATAAACCGCATTTGATGATCTAGTTCTTCAATCTTTTGTGCTGTTGATTTACCTGTACCATGTCCACTATGAAAATCCATATACAATAATACAGGATTGTGTTGCCCCACATTATTCTGTGCAGCAGCTACAAATTTTTTGGCATGTAAAGCATCTACTCTGGAATCATTTTCTCCAGCAGATACCATGAGAATAGGTAGATTTACGCCCATTCGGACATTATGATAAGGAGAATATTGTAAGATATTTTGAAAATCTGCTTTATTGTTTTCTACATCTCCATATTCTGGAATCCAATAACGAGCAATCAGAAATCTATGGAAACGGATCATGTCTAGTAAAGGCACATCACTAATGGCCAGCTTAAATAACTCTGGACGTTGGGTAACAACTGCACCAATCAACAAGCCTCCATTACTTCCACCAAAGACGGCAAGTTTATCTGTATTGGTATACTTTTCCTTGATCAAATATTCCGCAGCAGCAATAAAGTCATCAAAGGTATTTTGTTTTTTGTGCAACATACCATCTTTATGCCAGCTCTCCCCATATTCATCTCCTCCACGAATACCTGCCATTGCAAAAACGCCTCCTCGATTGACAAACATGGAATATTCTCCTACAAAAAAGGGCTTGATGCCATGATTAAAACCACCATAACCATAAAGCAAAGTAGGATTTGTCCCATCTAGTTCCATCCCCTTTTTATAGACCAACATTAAAGGCACCTTTTTACCATCTTTTGCTGGATAATAGACTATTTTCGATTCTAGTTCATCCGTATTTATAGGAATAGATTGCTCATAGAACTCTTTCCAATTTAATTTTTCTGCTTCTAATTGCTCAGGGTCAACTTCATAAATGCGGTAAGGAGCTGTCAAACTACTGATGCCTACAAAGAAGCGATTTAGCTCTCGATTGTAGTCCATAAAAGCGACGTTTCCTACTTCGGGTAACTCCAATTGTTTAATGAAATTACCTTCTAAATCGTATAATTTCAAACGACTGGTAACTACCTCTTTATCCTGAATCAGCATATATTTAGGAAGTATCTCATAACGTTCTAACTTCGTTTCCTCTTCTGGATACAAATCTTTCCAATGTTCAAACTGAGGCTTGTCTTTATCTGTTACCATCAATTTGTAGTTATCTGCCTCATGATTGGTATAGATGTAAATTTTATCTCCAATCGCATCCACAACTACATTGTATTCATCACTGGTATAAATTTCTTCCGCTTCCTCCAATTCTCCTCCAATAGGCAGTATTTTTACAGATTCTGCGACATAGAAGGTACCTGTTTTGATAATGGATACATCACTATATTCTGTATCATACATTGCAGAGGTTTTCGAGGCATCATCTGGCTCTAAAAGAAATTGATCCTCTGATCTATCTGTACCAATCGTATGTAAATAAACCTGTTGTGGTATTTGCTGGTCAATCATCTCTTTTGTTCGCACATAGATATAAGCACTTTGCTCACTTTTTGTCCAATTGAATCCTCTTAAACCTTCTATAGGTGCGCCAATTTGTTTCCCTGTTTTGGTATCTAAAATATAATAAGTAGAAATCTCATCTCCTTGTGTCTGTACACCAACAGCGACTTTATCTCCTTTTTTAGTGTATTGCTGAACCGTCATGGCGGTCATACCAGAATCATCTAAAGTCAATGGATCAAAAAGTAATTTTTCTTTGCCATCAATTAAGGTATATAGCTTATCTTGTGCCTCTCCTGCTTTTTTCTTCTTATAAAATTGTCGTTCTCCTGCTAAGACAAGCGGACTAATGATTTCTCGATCTATATAGCGAGTCAATTCCTCTTTCAAGCCTTCTATAGGTGGACAATATTGATCCAAATAATCTAAGGTGGCTTGATGTTGGCTTTTAGACCACGTTTTCACTTCTTTTGCCTCTTTATCTTCTAACCATTGGTAATTGTCGGTTAAAGTATAGCCATGTAAAGTATCTACTACAGGAACAGCTTTGGTTACAGGCGGTTTGAACTGTGCTTTTGCTTGTGGATTATTCAAAGTAATAAGAGTTAAAATAATGGTAAAAATGAGGTATTCTAATCGGAGTATAGTCATGGTTTTGGACTTTTAAAATAGATTTTAGCAAATATACACAATAAATTTTATTGAATAGGTTTTCCTAAGTAACAGCTAAAAAATAAACCAGCATCTTGTTGTTTAATTTGCTGCTATACTTCGTTAAAAAGCCTCGCCGATGCTTGCATCGCCTACGTTTTTTGCCTCGTCTAGCCACAAATTAACCTAACAAAGATGCCTAATTTATTTTTTGCTTGTTACTAAACGAATGATGAAAAATCATAACTACATTTGAGTAATAAGGTGCTGGGAAAGCTTATCAAAGATTAAAATTCCCAAATAATTATGACATTTCTATCAAAAAAGCCAAGAAAAATACGTATTATCGGCAGATTTTGCATA
>JAHDFT010000081.1 GCA_020628015.1 Bacteroidota bacterium | reverse complement strand
GATAAATTTAACCCTATACTGCGTTAAAAAGCCTCGCCAAGGCACTGCATTGCCTACGTTTTTTGCCTTGTCTAGGATCAAATTTCCCTAATCAAAATCGGGAACTTATTTTTCACTCGTTACTAAGATGACAAATCTAATCTTTTTTATGGTAATGTAGATTAATTATTTCCTTGTTTTTAATCTATGACTCTATTTATTCATTTGGTTAAATGAATATCAAAGATTTAAAGAGTGCAGATTTTCTAGTAAAAATAACTTGACTACCTACATCTTATAATTCAATACCAGTCTGCTGTTCAAAATAATACTGATTTTAGAATAGGTAAATTATGTTATTTGAAAAAAATATTTTTATGTGTGACTAATATTGATTTTAGCAATCAATATTATATGTGCTATTGAAACATCTTTGTCATATAAACGTAAAGAAAAGTGTCCCTAGATACCTAGGATAATATAAAAATGCGATGTTAATATATTGAATAATTTTTAATGTTTTTAGAATGTTATTATGCGTTCTAAATCTTATTACATACCATTAACATCGTAAATTTTGCTCTCAAATAATGGTGAAATATGTATTTGGAATTTTCATCATTGTTCAATTAAAACCTGCTATATAATGAAAAAGTTATTACTAGTATTAATCGTACTATTCAGTTTAAATGCTTCTGCCCAACAGACTATATCTGATGCTCGTTCTGGCAAATCAGTTTATCAGCAAAAACAAACAGAACTCAAGCAATTCAATGATAAGCTAGTTAAGTTAAAGGTGGCTTTACAGCATGAGGATTTAACTGTGGTGAATATGCTTAAAAAGGAGTTGGTGAGTGATATGCAAAGAGAATTGGATCAAGAAAAAGAGTTATTATTGACTTATCAGGAAGACAATAAAAAAACTTCTGCTAGAGTAATGCATGAGCAAGCAGAAGAGCCAACAAGTAAGTATTTTGGAGGAAATATGTCAGCAGAGGAAAGGGAAGAACATGAAAAAATGATTCAAGAACAGATAGATGTAAGTATTGATGCAATTACTAATATTGGTGACAAGCGTACTAAACTTATTGAAAAAAATATCGTGCGTCAAGAACAGATTATTGGTATGTTGAGTATTTATGAGTTTAATAAACAATTTGTTGAGTCACCAGAAAATGGTTCACATCTTGCTTTGATTGATGAATTTGAAACACTTATGCGTGTTAATACAGATAGAGAATTAAGACGTGCTAGGGCACAAGTGAGTAAGTAATGAATAATAAAAGGTGATTTTGATAAATGGTATTATTACTATTATTTGTCAGGTGGTATCATTTATCAAAATTTCCTTGTTCGCATAATGGCAAAGAAAACAATGATGCCTATAAAAGTTGCCATTCCGTAGCCAATAATACTTAGATAAGGAATGCCACTTGCTGTTTTTACTGCTGGACCAAGATCAGCAGTCATTATAATCGAAGAACTTAAGAGCAAGGCACAAATAAACAGGGCTGCAATCATGCGGTTGGCAATTCGGTCTGCTTTGTTGAGTAGAGGTTTGTAATTGGTTAGTTCGTATTCAAAATGTAATTTTCCTCTTCGTGTTTGTACTAGAATATCCTTGAATTCTACAGGGAAAGTTGTTAGAAATTCTGAAAACTGAGAAAATTTAGATAAAATATCATCCGTAACATTACTAGGATCTAATTTCTCTCTAAATATCTTAATGCCATAAGGTTTGATAAATTCATAGGTCTGTATATCTGGATGAATTGACTTACCTATCCCTTCTAAAATTGCTAAGGCTCTCAAAATAATAAATACCCCACCTGGCACACGTAAGCGATAAGCATAAATGACCTTCTGCAAACGCATACTTAATTCCGCAATATTAGATTCACTTACATCAAGTAGGGCAAAGTCTTCAATAATTTCATTGAGATCATATTCTAAGGCACGCATATCGGTGATATTATCCTCTATGGCTAACTTTCGCAAACAATTGGCCATGCCTTGTGGATCTTGTTGAGCCATACCTACAAAAACACCTGCCAAATTGTATTTATCCCTTCGCATAAGGGTACCAATCATACCAAAATCAATCAGACAAATCACCCCATCCTTACGAATAATAATATTTCCTGGATGCGGATCGGCATGAAAAAAGCCATGCTCAAAGATTTGACTTAGGTAAATATCTATGCCTCGTTCTGCAATGTCTTTGGGATCAAGTCCCCAAGCTTCTATTTGTTCGGTATCGGTTATTTTACAACCTTTGACCATTTCTAGTATCAATATCCGATCTGTAGATATTTCTCTATATACTTTTGGTACATAAAAAGTGGTATTGTCTCGATAAGCATTTCTAAAAAGGTTGATATTTCGTGCTTCTGTATTATAATCCAATTCCTTGTTCATCGACCGTTCAAAAGCATCTACGACATCCATAGCATTGATGATGCCGTTTTTTTCAAAAAAGCCTTCTGCTCGTTTTACGGTATCCCTCAAAATGGCTAAGTCTGTAGCTACGATTTTCTTTACGTTTGGCCGTTGAACTTTGACCACCACTTCGGTATCATCTTGTAAAATTGCCATGTGAACTTGACCTATGGAAGCTGAACCAAGGGTTTTTTCATCAAAATATTTGAAGGTTGCTTTGAGGGGCTTGCCTGTTTCTTTCTCTATAATTTGTTTGACTTTTTGGAAGTCGAATGGAGGGACATTGCTTTGTAGTTTGGTGAATTCTTGGATCAAGCCTTCTGGTAGAATATCAGGGCGGTTACTAAGTACTTGTGCTAGTTTAATAAAGGTAGGTCCTAACTCCTCAAATACCATTCTAATTCGTTCATAACGACTGTATTCAAATATAGATTTTTGTTGCCTATTCCATCCTAGTTTGGTGTTTTCGGGTACAATATTTTGTAGTGGACTATTGACCACCACATCTTCAAATCCATATTTGAATAATACACGAATAATTTCTCGTGTACGGTTGATGTTTTTGATCGTTTGGTTAAATAACATTCAATAGGTTTGATATTTGATAAGTGTGGAGACTATCGACTACTGTTCGCTTTTTCAAAAATAATCTATTTTGTGATGGAACAGAAATAAATTCGGTCATATTCTTTATTTCTAGTCGATCACTTTCTACAAAATGAAAAAAGCCTGGCAGTATTTCCTGCACAGGCTTTTTCTTTAAAAGAAGAGATAGAAGATTTTGAATATGCGTTGTTTTGTTAAAATCCCTTGTCTAAATATAGCTCATTACAAATGAATAAGCTATTATAAACAAAACAACAAAAATTGCTTTAGTGTTCTAAGTAACAGTCAAAAAATAATTTCCTCCTTTTGATTGATAAATTTACCCCTATACTTCGTTAAAAAGCCTCGCCAAGGCACGGCATTGCCTACGTTTTTTGCCTTGTCTAGGGTCAAATTTCCCTAATCAAAATCGGGAACTTATTTTTCACTTGTTACTAATTTTATGCTTCAGCTTCTGCTTTAGCAGTTGCTTTTTTACGAGTAGTTGCTTTTTTGGTATTTAAAGCTTTCACTTTAGCCTCCAATTCTTCGATTCTTTCTCTCAAGTCTTCAACATCTTTACCAGTCAAGAAATCGAATTTTTGTAAAACATTTTCTACTGTCTTACTTAATTTGTCTTCTACTTCTTCTTTTCTTGATTCTGTATCTTTCCAGAACTCACTAACGATCTTTTCTCCTTCGTCTTTAGAAATTTTTCTTTGATTTACCAAATCATCAACTAAATCTTGCACTTTTTCTGTTACCAAAGCAGCGAATCCAACGCTTGTGTATAATGCATTTTTTAATACGTTTGCCATAATTGACATTTATTTTATTAGTGATAAAATCGTTTGCAGATTATTTGTTCTTCATTCAATGAAATATTATTGATTCATTGTTTGAATGACTCAATTATTGCAATTGGTGTGCCATTAGAGCTAAACTTTCAATTTTTACTGAAAATTGTGAATTTTATAGAAATAATATGACAAACTGGCAGCTTTCTAACTAACGTTAGTGAAAATCTGCGGTATTTTTGTCTGTTTCCCTTGTCTGATAATGAACGTATGTTAGTGTAAAAATGGCAGCTAATTATTAGAATAATCGTTCGGATAAACCTTATTTGGCACGATAAAAGCAGTTTAATTTAAAAAAATTTTTATGATTCAGTACTTGGCCGTACTTTTGCACCCGTTTTAAGAATGGCTTATCATAGGTAACAGATTTACTTGTTACTAAATTTTAACTTTCTTTCTTCTACCAAAATAAAATAAACCAGCTAATGAAACTGAGAAACATAGCTATTATTGCACACGTAGACCACGGTAAAACTACCTTAGTAGATAAAATGCTGTATACTTGTAAATTGTTTAAGGATCATGAAACTCCAGGTGAGTTGATCATGGATAATAATGATTTGGAGCGAGAGCGAGGGATTACCATTTTGTCTAAAAATGTGTCAGTGACCTATAAGGGATTTAAGATTAATATCATTGATACACCTGGTCACGCCGACTTTGGAGGAGAAGTAGAAAGGGTATTGAATATGGCAGATGGTGTATTATTACTAGTGGATGCTTTTGAAGGTCCTATGCCGCAGACTCGTTTTGTATTGCAAAAGGCGATTTCACTAGGTTTGACACCTTTAGTAGTGATTAATAAAGTAGACAAAGAAAATTGTCGTCCAGAAGAAGTACAAGATGCTGTTTTTGATTTGATGTGTAATCTGGATGCAACAGAGGAGCAATTAGATTTTCAGACGATTTTTGGTTCTGCAAAGCAAGGTTGGATGTCTACCGATTGGCAAAGTCCAACAGAAGATATTACACCTCTCCTAGATTGTATTATTGAACATTTGCCTCCTCCAGTAATTGGTGAAGGAAATACACAATTGCAAATTACGTCTTTAGATTACTCTAAGTTTATCGGTCGGATTGCTATTGGACGTTTATTCAGAGGAACTTTGAATAAAGGGGAGCAAGTGGCACTTTGTAAGCGAGACGGCAGTATTACTCGCTCTAAAGTTAAGGAGTTATTTGTCTTTGAAGGTTTGGGGAAGCAAAAAGTCGATCAAGTATCGGCAGGTGAAATCTGTGCGATTATGGGATTGGATGATTTTGAAATTGGGGATACAATAGCAGATGCTGAGAATCCTGAAGCATTGCCTCATATCACGATTGATGAGCCGACTATGAGTATGTTGTTTACGATTAATAATTCACCTTTCTTTGGTAAAGAAGGGAAGTTTGTGACTTCTCGACATATTAAAGAGCGTTTGGAAAAAGAATTGGAGAAAAACTTGGCTTTGCGAGTAGAAGATACTGAGTCGGCAGATTCTTTTATGGTGTATGGTAGAGGAGTACTGCACTTGTCTGTATTGATTGAGACGATGCGTAGAGAGGGTTATGAATTGCAGATTGGTCAGCCAAGAGTAATTTTGAAGGAAATGGATGGTAAAAAGTGTGAGCCGATTGAGGAATTGTCTGTAGATGTGCCAGAGAAATATTCTGGAACAGTGATTAATGCGGTTACACAGCGAAAAGGGGAAATGTTGAATATGGAATTGAAGGGAGATCGTACTTTACTAGAGTTTGAGGTGCCTTCTAGGGGGATTATTGGTTTGCGAACGGATATGTTGACCGCAACGGCTGGAGAAATTATTATGTCTCACCGATTCAAGCATTATGCACCTATGAAGGGAGCAATTCCTAAAAATAATAATGGGGCATTGATTGCAGGAGAGACAGGTGTAGCGATTCCTTATGCTTTAGATAAATTACAGGATCGAGGTCGATTTTTTGTGGCTCCTGGTGAGGATATTTATACGGGTCAGGTTGTTGGTGAGCATAATAAGGGGAATGACTTGGTGGTTAAGATCAATAAGACCAAGAAATTGTCTAATGTTCGGGCGGCTGGTTCGGATGACCGGGTTAAATTGGCTCCACCGATTAAGTATACTTTAGAGGAGGCTTTGGAGTATATTAGAAAGGATGAGTATGTGGAGGTGACTCCTAATTCTATCCGTTTAAGGAAAATTTTATTGGATGAAAATGCTAGAAAAAGGGAGAGTAAGGTTTAATTTTCATCTTGTACATTATAGAGTATAATCTATTTTCTATCTTTTTTGAAATATTAAGAAATTAAGGAAAGAAAGAGGTTTTAGTTTAATCCTTTGTCTGTTTAATTCTACGCTTGGTAACGAGTAAAAAATAATTTCCTCATTTTTTACTCGTTACTTAATTTCTTAATGTTTTTATTTTTATTATAGGTGTAATATTTCAACCTATTTCTTATTTCATCGCAATTACTGATATTTCGACATTCACTTCTTTTGGTAAACAAGAAACCTCTACACATTCCCTTGCAGGAGGAGCCACTACATCTTCAAAATATTGGGCATAGATGCCATTAACTCGATTAAAATCATCCATATTTTCTAGGAAAATAGAGGTTTTAACGATATTGGCAAAACTCAAACCAGCCTCTTTTAGTACTGCACCAATATTATCCATCACTTGCTTTACCTCTTGCTCAATTGTCTCATCAACTAATTCTCCTGATGCAGGATTAATCGCAATTTGCCCTGATAAAAATAGCAAATTACCTGCCCATACTGCTTGGCTATAAGGGCCAATAGGAGCAGGTGCATGTTCTGTGTATACAACGTTTTTAGTCATAAGTTTAATAAAAAGTGTTAGTATAAATGATGTTGTTTGATCTGTAGGAACTGTGAAATTACTAAAAGTATCTAGCTATTCTACTATAGTTAATAGGAATTAACTGATCTTTTGCTTATTTTTTAGCTTTCAACAATAGAACAAATTTATCAATACATAAACCATAGATTTATTGTATTATTGTATTTTGAAAGAGTTGATTCTTTTAATGCTTAATAAATGTCAGAATTACCACAAGATCATATCAATAATGTAACGGATGTACCAAAGCATATGTTGGTTTTTGTCATTAGTACTACCAATCGACTGCGTTATATTATGGAAGAGTTATTCAAACGGATGTTGGGCTTAGATTTGGAAATTACTAATGATAAGGAGGCTTTTATGGCTTATGATGGACCCAAATTGAACTATAGTAATCGCCAATTTCAGGATGAGTTATTTTTTTATGCCACACCATTATTGTTTGAGAGACGTATTAAACCACAAAAAATAAAAATGGGTGTTTTTGAGGAGGTACCACATTTTTATATTAGTAATAATAATTCTGATATTCCTTTTGATCTATTTGCTGCTAGTTTTTTTCTAATGAGTCGATATGAGGAGTATTTTGATAAGCCTAAAGACCTACATCAACGTTTTCAAGCTGAAGAAAGTCTTGCTTATCAAAATGATTTTTTGGAGTTGCCTGTTGTAGATTTGTGGGTACAGCAATTGAAAAAAGTATTGTTAACTTATTATCCAGATCTCCCTATTCAAAAAGAGCCTTATGCGTTTATACCAACTTATGATATAGATAATGCTTATGCTTATAGAAGAAAAGGATTACTGCGTTCTATAGGAGGGTATATTAATGATTTGCGGCATTGGAATTGGGATAATATAGGCTTGAGAACAAATGTGTTGCTAGGTAGGGAGAAAGATCCTTATGACACCTATGAGTGGCTTTTTTCTATCCAAGAATATTATAGGCTAAGAGCTATTTATTTTTTTTTAGTAGGAGAATATGGAAGTTATGACAAAAATATTTCGATTTTTGACCCTACCTATCAGACTTTAATTCAGTTTATAGGTGATTTTTGTGAAGTGGGGATTCATCCTTCTTATCAATCTAATGAATCTACGCAACGTTTGGCAAGGGAAGTGGGGAACTTGACGAATGTGATTAAAAAAGAAGTGCGAAAAAGTCGGCAGCATTATTTAAAATTGGATGTTCCTACTACTTATGAGAATTTGATTGAGTTGGATATTTACCAAGATTTTTCAATGGGCTATTCCTCACAAGTTGGCTTTAGGGCTGGGACAGCTTCTTCTTTTTATTTTTATGACCTTAGCCTAGAGGTCAAAACCAGATTGCGTATCTATCCTTTTACCTTGATGGATGTTACCTTAAAAAATTATTTACAATTAGACATCCACCAAGCATTAGATAAATCTAAAACGTTGATTGATACTATAAAAGGAGTGGATGGTTTATTTTTGACCATTTTTCATAATAGCTCCTTCTGTGACAGAGAAGGTTGGGAAGGCTGGAAGGAGATGTATGAAGAATTGGTCAAATATGCAGTAGATTGGAAAGAAAAATCCTAGTGATTGATGTCTGATGTTTTAGTATCATTCCTAAATAATTTCCCCAATTTGCACCTTCCATAAATCTGCATAAATGCCTTCTTGATGAAGTAAATCTTCATGTGTACCTTGTTCTATAATTTGTCCCTCTTTTAGTACTAAAATTTTATTGGCTCGTCTTAAGGTGGATAGGCGGTGAGCAATGATGAGGGCAGTTTTACCTTGAATCAGTTGATTAAGGTTAGATTGAATCGCTCTTTCCGTTTCGGTATCAACAGAACTCGTTGCCTCATCAAGAATCAGTATAGGCGCATTTTTCAGAATCGCACGAGCAATACTCAAACGCTGTCTTTGACCACCAGATAATTTAATACCTCGTTCTCCTACAATAGCATCATATTGATCTGGTAAATCCTTTACAAAACTATGAAATTCTGCCTTTCTCGATGCTTCTTTTATGGCTTCCATGCTAACATTCTCCATTCCATAAGCAATATTTTCGGCAATTGTTCCATGAAATAGATAAACGTCTTGACTCACCAAAGCAATATGTCTACGTAATTGTTGCAAATTCATACTTCTTAGATCAGTTCCATCAATGGTAATACTTCCTCCTGTCACATCATACAAACGCAGTAATAATTTAATCAAAGTTGTTTTTCCTGCACCTGTAGTGCCTGCAATACCTATACTTTCCCCAGCAGCCACTTCAAAGGATAATTTTCTAAGAATGGGTAATTGATTGGAATAGTGAAATTCTACTTGGTTAAAAGCAATTTCTCCCTTCAATGCAGCACACATTTTATTAGGTGCTGGATTGTCGATTTGATTTGGTGTATCCATTAGTCCAAAAACACGTCTAGCACTTGCTCTAGCCCGTTCAAATTCGTCGAATAGGCGACCTAAGCGAGTTACTGGCCAGAGCATTCTTTGTACCATCATACCAAAGATGGTAATTTCACCAAGTGTAATGCCTCCTTTTCCATGTGTGATCCAATAACCTGCAACTAGCATGGCTCCTGCAAAGCCCAAAGCAATAAACATCCGAATCAATGGGACATACAAGGTACTTAATTTAATGGCCTTGAAATTGGCATCTCGATAATCAGCAGAAGCTTTTTCGACTCGTTGGGATTCAAATTTTTCTGCGGTAAAGCTTTTGATAACCAAAATTCCAGAAATATTATTCTCTAATCGACTACTTAATTGTCCTACCGTTTCTCGAATGACTCGGTACTTAGGCGCAATGATTTTTTGGTAATAGATACTGCCCATTAGAATCAAAGGAATGGGTATCATACTCAATAAGGCCAATTGCCAAGAAATGCCAAATAAAACGATTCCACTAAATATGAATAAAACGATGAGTTGTATAATGTCATTGAAACTGGTATTGAGAAAACGTTCTAATTGATTGACATCATCATTGAGCATGGCCATCAAATTTCCTGTTCTATTTTCTTCATAATAAGCCAGCTCTCGGCTTTGTAGTTTGGTATAAGCATCTGTTCGTAAATCGTGTTGAACATCTTGGGCTAAGGTGAGGAAATAGTAGTGATACAACCATTCAAAAAAGCTTTCGATGGCAAAAATAATGACGATTAATGCAGAGAGGAAAATCATATTGGTCCAAATGTCATTGGAGCCTGTGGAGGAGGAAATGATGGAAGGGGTATTGTTGCCAAGCGTATCAATGATCCAACCGACCAATAAGGGTGGCATCAAATCTGCCACTTTATTGAGTATACTTGTACTGACACCTATGCTTAGACGAGTATAATAACGTTCCATGTATTGGAATAGGCGGAGCATGGGGCTAGATGGTTCGATCATGTTTTCCAGTTTCGTTAGTATAGTGATGGGACTAAAAGCTGGACAAAGTTACATAATCGGGGCTTTATTTTGTCATGATTGCTAAAGTAATGAATGATAAGGAAGATGATTTGATGGATGAGTTGTCAATATACTATGCTCATCCATCAAATCAGTCATTCTCTTATCTAAAAGTTATTGTACTATTACTTTTTCTACATATACCTGTCCTGTCGCATCTTCCATACTCACCAAATAAATTCCTGAAGTTAGTTGACCTGCATCAAAGTCAATAAAATGACTACCTGCGGTTAAGAGATCGCTTTGTTGATGTAGTAATTGTCCCATTGTATTGTAAACGGAAAATTTGGTCATTTGCTGTTCGGCTTTTTCTACTTGTAGGGTGAATTGTCCTGAAGGGTTGTAGAGAACTTTAAGGGAGTTTTGAGGGGTGTGGGAGCCTTTTTTGCCGTTACCATTATAGGTGACGGTTACGATGGATTGATTGTTGGAGGCGATATTGTCTGAGGGAGAGCTTGTCGTTAAATAAGCTTGTACTATATTATCTGAATTGACATTATTGTTTTGATAATAGGTAGCGGTTAATTCTGCCGTTTCTCCTACATTAAGTGTTCCTACTTGCCATAAGTTTAGGAATTGACCTTGATAATATCGACTAAAAGTACCTTGCGTAACTGAGCTTGAAACGAACCCTGATTGTTGGAAATCAGCTCTGAGTTTCACATCGGTCATTGTTTCGTTGCCTATATTTTCGACAGTTACAGTAAAAGTAATACTTTCCCCATTAGTAAAATTGTTCTTATCGGCAGTAATATTAACCGTTAAATCTGGACTATTTACTGTGCCGCCGCCTCCATTGCCACCTCCATTATTATCAGGATTATAGATAACTGTAACTGTAGATTGGTTATTATTTGTATTGCTATCTATTGGATCACTATTGTCTAAATAAGCTACAACTACATTATCTGCATTGACATTAGTACTTTGGTAAAAGGTAATGTGTAGATTGGCTTCTTCTCCAATATTCAGCGTCCCAATTTGCCATAAATTGGCAAACTGTCCTTGATAATAGGCACTAAATGTACCATGTGAAACCGTTTTTGATACAAAGCCAGACTGTTGGAAAGTCGCTTTAATGTCTACATCCGTCATTATTGTATTGCCTATATTACAGACTTTTACATTGAATGTAATATTGTCTCCATTGGTAAAACTGTTCTTATCCGCAGTAATATTTACAGATAAATCTGGACCATCTGTATTTTCTTCGTAGATAACCGTAACTGTAGATTGATTATTACTTGTATTATTATCTGTAGGATCACTATTGATTAGATTGGCTGTTACTACATTGTCTGTGTTGATATTATTATCTTGATAAAAGGTAATGTATAGATTAGCTTCTTCTCCAGCATTGAGTGTTCCTATTTCCCATAAATTGACCAATTCTCCTTGATAATAGGTGCTAAATATGCCATGAGAAAGCGTTTTAGAAACAAAACCTAATTCTTGAAAATCAGCTTGTACTTCTACATTAGACATATCTAAGTCTCCAATATTGCAAACCTTTACATTAAAAGTAATATTATCTTCATTGGTAAAATTGCTTTTATTGGCAGTAATATTAACAGATAAATCCGCTGTAGCAGTAGGGGGATCGCCATCACCATAGACAACCGTAACTGTAGATTGGTTATTACTTGTATTATTATCTGTGGGGTTGCTATTCGTCAAATAGGCTGTAACAACATTATCTGTAGTCATACTATTATTTTGGTAGAAAGTAATGCTTAGATTAGCTTCTTCTCCTACATTGAGTGTCCCCACTTGCCATAGATTGGCGAATTGTCCTTGATAATAGGCACTAAATGTACCTTGCGAAACCGTTTTTGAAACAAATCCTGATTGTTGAAAAGTAGCATTAAGTTCAATATCTGCCATCGTTGTATTTCCAGTATTACAAACCTTTACATTGAAAGTAATATTATCTCCATTGTCAAAATTAGTTTTATCAGCAGTAATATCAACAGCTAAATCTGGACTATTAGTAGATGGACCACAACTAATAGGGTTTGTATCATCTATTAAGGGAATCCAATAAGGTGTTCTACTAGCTTGTATTTGCCATTGATTGCCTAAATCGTTGATAATACCATTACTACTATAAGTCTCCTCTAAATTGGTAAAAGTAGCATCCGTATTTCCATTAATCAAATTAAAATTAAGTCTGTCATCTAATTTGTAAAATTCGTTGGCTGCTATCTTATTATAATTTGCTGCAATGTCATCAATAGTTATAGTCTCTGTAATATTTAAATTATTTGCATCACTACTTTTAGCTAACCAAACAACAATTCCTTTGGGGTCGTTAGAATTATCTCCTAATAAAAAGGCATAAGCTCCATTATCTTCTTCCTTAATCATACTTAAATGTTTCAGATCACCTAATAACAGTTTGAGTTTGGCAAATGCTAGGAAGGTAGGTTTGGGGTCAGCCATCTCTCTATTATTAGAATTAACAGTAAACATACCTGAAGAGTGGTAATTATTGAAGCCAGCTAATGCTGGATTATCAACAGACTCATAAACAATTGCTTTATTAATTCCCCATCGAGCCATTAATAAGGTAGCTCTAATATTATAATTGGCTTGTGTTTCCGCTCCTACTGTATTACTATCCCACCCATATTCTGTCACATTTATATCTAAATCATCATGTCCATTATTAATTGCCCATTGGATCATACTTTTGATTTGCTGGAAATCAGAATTAGTAGATTCTGGATGTTCGGTTATTATATTTTCCCCATTTTGATTTCCACAAACTTCAAAACTGTAAGAATGCATATTCAGGGCATCTAAATAATAGTACATGCTTTTATTATTTAGATCCGGATAAATAGTATTAGGAATCATGGTACCAATATAATCAGATACATCATAGGTGCAATTTTGGCATTCATATACAGCTCCTTCTCGGTGAGCTTGAAAAGCAGCAGTAGATAATTTCATTGGCCAGGTATCAGGATTATTTCCATATTTGACCATACATGCCTTTATAACTCCCTTACAAATCGCTCTATAAGCCTCTACGCCTGGTTCTCCCCAGGGTTCATTACCTATTTCCAATAAATCTACCAAACAATTCGCCTGATCGGGACACATTTTTTCTATAAAGACCTCTGTATAATATTGGGCATTTTGCTCAATTTCAGTAGGACTTGAGCCCCATTCAGCACTTGTATACCACTTATCAGGAAAAGATCTAAAATATAGTGTGCCATCCGAATCACAAGTTATTATAGCTTCAAGAGAGGCAATTAAATATTCAGGAGCTTGATAGTTATGATTGTTAGAGAAAATTGCTGAAGGAGTTTTCCATTTTTTATATCTACTTTTATAAAACTCCATTGACTCTAAATTACATGCAGGTTCGGTTGAACAAGAAGCTGGTGTAAAACTACATGAAGAGTTATTTGAACAAGAAAATAGTATACTATCACATTCATAATCCTTTTCCATTGTATGGAAACTTCGGACAGATGGAAATATTTTTGTTAGTGGATTAAAATCATTATAAATAGTTTGTCCTGTATAAATTTGATCCCACTCTTTACCTGCATTAACACCAATTATTTGGTTAAAAGTGCGATTATTAACTTCATTAGCAATTTGGACATTATTAGGGTCAATTGTTATAGGTGCATTTGTTGAGTTACAAGGATCAGCAAATACAAAAGATGGATGTAGATGTGACAATAATAAAGAGCATATCAAAAGAAGACATACCTTTCCCATACGAATACTTTGATTTTCGTTCATGATTTAGGGTATTAAAAATGATGAAATAAATAAAAAACGAATAAGTAATGGTTTGATGTTAAACGAAATGAGTTATTTTCATTACTTATAAACTAAGGGCAGGTATCCGCAAAATGATTAAAATAACTAGGATGAGCTTATAGTTATAACTTAGCAATCAGGAAAGGGCACTATTAAATCAATATTAAATTCAGTCTAACATCAAAAATAATTCGTCAATTAAGGAATGCACAAAAGAAAAATAGTAAACAAAAAAACTGCTATACTTGAACAAACTATAATCATAGAAGCAGTAATTGCCTTTCTCAAAAAGCAAAAAAAATGGCTGGAATATAAGCCATTTAAAAGCTTATGCTCCAGCCATCAATCATTATTTTTTCTAAAAATAATCTCAATAGATAATGGTAGGGAACGAGTAAAAAATAAGTTTACAGTTTTGATTAGGGAAATTTGGAGCTAGACGAGGCAAAACGAAGGTGATGCGAGCATCAGCGAGGAACCTGTCTCAACGATTATAGTTCCAAATTTATCAATCAAAATGACATTTATTTTTTACTGTTCCTAGGGTTAATACCGAATATAAGGTATCCCTATAATACTCGCATTAGGCAAATAAGTATTA
>JAHDFT010000080.1 GCA_020628015.1 Bacteroidota bacterium | reverse complement strand
TTTTCCAAATTGTAGGATTGTCTTTCTATGCTGCATAATGGTTTTTCCAAATTGTAGGATTGTCTTTCTATGCTGCATAATGGTTTTTCCAAATTGTAGGAGTGTTTTTCTATACTGTACTGAGGTTTTCCAAATTGCATGGTTTTATTTCCAATTTGTGGGGGTGTTTTTCCACTCTGTAGAAGCTTGAATTTCGCTGATATTTTTTGTTGAAGAAACATTTTAAGTTATTGAATGATAATACTTATAATGTAGGATGCTGCTAGGGTAGGGTGTTTAAAATGGCGGAGAAATTATGCGGCCGTTTTTACTTTTCTTATTCTTCTAATTTCAATAAAATCGCTCACGCATTGACATTTATTCTTATTATAATTTTAATAAACAATCACACCGACATCCCAAACAAACGAAAAAACTCATAACATCCCCCTTTGGAGGGGGCTTGGGGGAGGAACCGCTTATCACTATTGAATTATAGACTATTCATGCCGATGAAAAAGATAAATAAACCTTACTTATTTGATCTAGATATTAAGTGTTGATTTGTCGGTTTTTTTTATTAATTTGAAAAAGGATAATTTAGTCTGTCAGGATCAATCACCCCAAGCGATCCGGATTATCCTTCAAAAACGACTTCCAATCCTTATATTTTTTCCCACCCATCAACTTATTTAAGGGTGATTGCAATTGCAAATGATGACAAACTGCAACCCCAAGCGCATCTGTCGCATCAAAATAACTAGGAGCCTTATCCAAAGCCAGCATTCGCAATAACATGGAAGATAGCTGTTCCTTAGAAGCACTCCCACTACCAGTAATAGACTGTTTAATCTTTTTGGGCGCATATTCGGTGACATTCAAACCAACCATCATGCCCGCAGCAATGGCCACACCCTGCGCCCGCCCAAGTTTAAGCATAGATTGGACATTTTTACCATAAAATGGTGCCTCTATCGCCATCTCATTCGGTTGGTAAGTTTCTAGTAAAAAGGTGATCTTCTCAAAAATCTTTTTCAGTTTTTCATAATGATCCCCATATTTACTCAAATGCACCACGCCCAAACTGTGCAGGCGGAGGTCATCTTTAGTGATCACTTCAATAATCGCATAGCCCATAATATTCGTCCCTGGATCTATTCCAATGATTTTCATAGCCTTCAAGTCTTGAATTGGTAGTGCCTTAATGATAGCTATCTTTACATATTTCACTATCTTTGTGCCTGTATTGGCTTAAGTGACGGAATAGCAATAAATTAGACCATATCCTTTATTATTTAGTCTAATACTTCGTTACAAAAATATTACGTACATTCCATGTATGCGCTATTTTTGCGCCTTGTCTTAGACTAAATAATTGAAAGGCTATTTCGGACTAATTTATTTCTAATTCATCACTAATGGTCGAGATAATGCTCAACAAATACACAAATCTGTTATTTCGACCACTCGCAGATTAGAATTACTATATGAAAGAAATATATCGCTATAAAAAATGGCTTCCTACAGTTATTATTGGGACAAAGATACTACTTTTAGTCTTATTAATCTATGTTTTGTACCATCAAATAACGGGAAGACAGCACATTAATGAATTGTGGGGGATGTTGCAGCAGCATTTACAATGGGAAAATGCTTGGTTACTCTTGTTGACCATTGCTTTAATGCTGGTCAATTGGGGGATCGAAACCCTAAAATGGCAACAATTATTACGCCCCCTAGAAACCATTCCCTTTTACCGAGCCTTCAAAGCGATTTTATGCGGTATTAGCCTATCCCTATTCACCCCCAATAGAATAGGAGAATTTGGTGGACGGGTTTTATTGCTCCAAAAAGCAAGTAAATTACAAGGCATCGCCCTAACTTTACTAGGCAGCATGAGCCAATTAATGGTCAATTGCTCCATCGGTTTGATTGGCTTTGCCCTATTTGGCATTTATTACGCCACTTTCTCCCCCCAACTCGTCTTAATCCTTACAAGTTTAATCGCTGGCGTACTAATAGGCGTATTCTGGCTTTATTACCGTTTACATTACATTCCCCAAGTCGCAAAATATCTCCCCTTCTTTGAGCGTTTTAAGCAATATGTAGACCTACTCAGTCAATTTCCGAAAAGTACCCTCTCCTTTATTTTACTATTATCTATGCTGCGTTATGCAGTCTACACCTTACAATATATTTTACTCATTCAATTCTTTGGCGTAGAGACAAATTGGCTAACTGCCGTCATTATGATTACAGGGATTTTCTTTATCCAAACCATCGTTCCCTCTATCGCCATTGTCGAGCTAGGCATTCGAGGAAATGTAGCCCTATTTTTCTGGACTTTTGTAGGAGCGAATACCCTAAGCATTCTCTCCGCAACCTTTGTTTTATGGTTGATTAATTTGGTGCTTCCTGCCTTATTAGGAATGCTGGTCTTACTGAGTCTACAATTATTAGGAAAAGAACCCATATTAAACGAAATCGACCTTAACAAGGAGAAAACGAAGGTACTTACTAAACCTTTGTCAGTAGTAGAAAGTCGATAAAAAGTGATAATCCCAATAATTTGCTTTAAAAAACAGCCTATGAAAAAAATAGCATTGCTCTCCACCATTCTAATCCTTTTTGGGCTATCAAAAATCATTGGTGGCGATCATAAAGAAGTGATTGAAGGAGATTTTTGTAATAATGAATTATTATCCTATCAAACAGGAGAATATCTCAAATATAAAGTCTATTATAATTGGTCAGCAGTATGGGTCAACGCAGGCAATGCGACTTTTGAAATAGCAGAGGATGAAATAGCTGGTAAACCCGTTCACCACATGGTTTGCATCGGAAAAACCGCCAAAGCCTTCAACTGGTTTTTCAAGGTCTACGATCAATACGAAACCTATATGGATCAAACTACCGCCCAACCTTTGCGCTTTGTTCGTTCTGTAGAGGAGGGCAATTATAGAAAATACAATGAATATACTTTCAAACCAGAAAACGATGAGGTCTTTATCAACTACATTACTCGAATGGGCAAAGTAGAACGTCAAGATGAAACCATTGAAGTCCCTGCTTGTACGCAAGATATGTTATCATCCGTCTACTATACCAGAAATGTAGATTATTCAAGCATGGATGCAGGGGATCGAATCGAAGTCTCTTTATTAGTCGATGGAGAAATTTATGATGCCTATTTGGAATACATGGGTAAAGACGAACTAAAGACCAAGCATGGTAAATTTCGTTGTGCCAAATTCACCCCTTCCCTCATAGAAGGAGAAGTATTTGAAGGTGACGAAAAAATGGTCATCTGGGTAACAGATGATGACAACCGCCTCCCTCTACTCATCGAATCTCCCCTAAGCGTAGGCTGGGCAAAAGCTTACCTAGAAGAATTTGATGGTTTGAAATATAGTATGGATGCACTAATTGATTAGAGTGTATTGCATATTGTGGAAATCGCATGAATTTACGATTCAAAACTATTTCTCAATATGATTCAAACATAATTCCAAACATCTATTTATGTTTTTTGAAAAAAGTTTGGCCAAGTTCCTTCTTACAAAGCAGCTCAATAATAGTTACTTATTCCCGACAAATCCATCCCCCTTTGGAGGGGGCTTGGGGGAGGAAAGGCTTATTAATATTAAGTTGTAGGTAAACTTATTTATTGTAATATTAATAGAAGTCAACCGACAAATTAATTATTCATATTGAAATTAACAAGGGAAAGTTAAAATGGTATTTTTTCCTATTAAAAAGGAAAAAGCTTGTTTTTCATCGGCGATGATGATCTGTAATTCAATAATGACAAGCGGTTCCTCCCCCAAACCCCCTCCAAAGGGGGATGTTATATTTCCTTCATTTGTTTATTTAGTCGGTGTGATTATATTAAAGTTGTAGTTTAAGTAATAAGAGTAAATTTTAATGTATTGAGGAGCTTTGCTGAAATTAATGGTTGCATGATAAATCTCTCAATATGTCATGCAATCAATTGATTAAATAATTATATAAACACAAACAATGACCCTAATTAGCGAAGCAATCGAAACCTACGCCATAGCACACACCACCCAAGAAACAGACCTATTAAAAAAGCTATCCAGAGAAACCTATTTAAAGCATCTCATTCCACAAATGCTTTCAGGACCCTTACAAGGAGCCTTTTTGTCTATGATTAGTCAATTGGTCAAACCGATGAATATCTTAGAGATTGGCACCTTTACAGGCTATTCTGCCATTTGTCTCTGTGCAGGATTACAAGAAGGAGGGCAACTGTATACCATAGACATCAATGAAGAATTGGAAGATATACAGCGAAAGTATTTTAAAGAAGCTGGCTTGGAAAGCAGTATAAATTTACAAATAGGTGACGCAAGAGAAATAATTCCTCAAATAAACAAAGAATTTGATTTAATATTCCTTGATGCAGATAAAATTAACTACCTTAACTACTATAATTTAGTCTTCGATAAATGGAAATCAGGAGGGGTATTGTTGGCAGATAATGCCCTATGGAGTGGAAAGGTCGTTGATGGCTCAACTGATCCTGATACCCTTGGTTTAAAAGCATTTAACGAACACATTACCGCAGATCCAAGAGTAGAGAATGTCTTATTGCCCTTGATTGATGGCATGATGATGGTAAGAAAGTTGTAAAGCGGACAATTCAATTTTCGAATCAATATTACCAAAGTACATAAAAATCTCCCTACAATGTTGAAAATTAAACTTTTCAATATCATAGGCTCCCTAGCACTATTGATAATGATCCTTTACCCTAATTTGGTCAGCGCAGAAACCAAAAGCGCAAAGGCCTATGGTTATATAGAAAGATATAAATATTTGGCAGTAGAAGAAATGCACCGCATGGGCATTCCTGCCAGCATTACCCTCGCACAAGGCATGTTAGAATCTGCCTATGGAGAAAGCCGATTGGCTAGGGTAGGAAAGAACCATTTCGGCATCAAATGCAAATCCTATTGGAAAGGGGATACGATCAGAATCACCGATGACCGTCCTAAAGAATGTTTCCGCAAATACCACTCTGTAGAAGAATCTTACCGAGATCATTCTAACTTTCTGTATCACCATCCACAAAAGCGATATGACCAACTTTTCAAATTAGACCGAACAGATTATAAAGGCTGGGCAGTCGGTTTGAAAAAGGCAGGTTATGCTACCAATCCCAAGTACGCCCACTTGTTGATTAACCTCATCGAAAGATATGCACTATTCCAATTCGATGTCGTTTCTCCACAAGACATGATCTTAGCCGAGCGAGTCCGTCCAGCGAACCGCAATTTCCCAGATGTCTATCCACAGCGACCGAATCGACCTGTTCCACAATATGGGGTTAATCCAGAAGTCTATACTCGTTATCCTGCGCCCAATCAGCAACAGCCAGCACATTTATCAGAACATAGCAATGCAGGAAATATTTCTCGACCTGTCTATCCTTGGAATCACAGCAATGCACAACCAGCGAATAGCTATCAACCAGCAACAACTTATCAAGAGGTCATCGCTACGCCTGTGCCACAAACGCAAGTCTATCAGGCACCAAGGGTCATAGAACAAGCACCAGTACCTTCGACAAGCTATACCAATACCAGTCCTACTTATGCGACCACAACGACGGCACACACGCTAACACCGTCACCAACACTAATGGCACAAGCACCTGATGGACCGCCAGCTATTGGAAAAATAGGGGTAGCACAATACAAAGCGATACAAATGGACGGGGAAGCACAAGTGCAGACTCCAACACCAACGCCAGCTCCTGAATCGACAGATAAGACGGTCAAAACGATGAAAATACATTCGGAAGATAGTGCAAGTGGGAAGGAAACAGTTAAAAGAAACAAAAAGAGCCGTTTGGTCTTTACCATCGCTCCAGATGAAAACACGCAAAGACCACAAACACCAGTAGCTAACAATGCAGGAACAGCAAATCCTGAAGCTAATCTAGCAGATGGAGAAGCAACACCTACAACAGATCAGGAAGTACAAGCAGCCTTAGTCTCTACAGCTCCTAAAAATAGAAAACGTACTGCTGCCAATACTTTACCGCCTACCTTAGCAGAAACAGAAATCAATGGTCGCAAAGCGGTTTTGTCCAATAAATCCATGAAATTGGATTATGTCGCCTATAAATACAATATGTCCATCAAAAAGCTAGTGAATATTAATGAATTTGCTTCTCATTTGGTTATTCCAAGTAATACCCCTATTTTCCTAGAAGCGAAAAGAGGAAAAACTGCGAAGGGCATTAATGAGCATGTGGTTAAAGAAGGGGAGACATTGGCAAGTATTTCCCAAAAATATGGGGTGAAATTAAAGTCACTCTATAAAATCAATCAATTGTACTCAAATGCCCAACCAATAGTAGGGCAGGTAATCTATTTGAGGAAGCGGAAATCCTAACCTATTTTTATTTTAGAATGGTTTCTGCCTTGTTAATGTAGGTTTATGTTTAGGCTGTAGAGTCGCATTGCAATGCGGTTCTACAGCTTAAACATAAACCTACTGCTATAAATATAAATACCCATATCCTGTACAGACGTATTTAAATGCGTCTCTTTTTATAAAAAACCAAATGACCAAAAAAAACAAAAACCGACAAGCAATGCTCGACAAACTGGGCATTGCTGCACTCAATGAAATGCAAGTAGCGGCACATCATGCGATTTTATCCAGTAAAGAGGTCGTTCTATTGTCACCTACTGGAACGGGTAAAACCCTAGCCTTTCTACTGCCGATCATATACGAGTTAAAATCCGAATTGGAGGCGGTACAAGCTTTGGTCATTGTACCATCCAGAGAATTAGCCATTCAGATCGAAGAAGTGGCGAGAGAGTTGGGAAGTGGTTATAAAGTCAATGCTGTTTACGGTGGGCGATCTGGCTTCAAAGACCGACAGCAGCTCAAACACCCCCCATCCATCCTTATCGGTACTCCTGGTAGATTAGCCGATCATTTGAGGCGAGGAAACATTGACCCCAGCCATTTAAAGACTTTGGTACTAGATGAATTTGACAAATCCCTAGAGATCGGCTTTGAAAAAGAAATGAAAGAAATCATTGATGCCTTACCTGAATTAAAAAAGAAAATCCTCACCTCCGCCACACAAAAACTACAAATTCCCGACTTTATCGGATTGGAAGCAGCCCAAAAATTAGACTTTCTCCATACCGCTACGAATCAATTACAACTAAAAACCGTCATTTCTCCCACAAAAGACAAGCTAGAAACCCTAGCCCAATTGATTGCCCATATAGGGGAGGCGAGTGGCATTATTTTTTGTAATTTCAAGGATACCATTCGTTTTGTGAGCGAGTTTTTAAAAGAAAAAAACATCAACCACACCTGTTTTTACGGTGGGCTAGAACAAATAGACCGAGAACAAGCCTTAATCCAATTCCGCAACGGAACCCATCGGCTACTACTAGCCACCGACCTAGCCGCAAGAGGCATTGACGTTCCCGAAATGGACTTTATTATCCATTATCAAATGCCCCTCAAAAAACACGAGTTTATCCACCGTAATGGTCGAACCGCAAGGATGCACAGCGAAGGCACCGCCTACCTATTGTGCTGGAAAAAAAACAAACTACCAGATTTTGTCAAAAACGCCCCCATCCAAACCCTAGACAACAAGCCCCTCCCTCCAAACAGCCCTTGGGCAACCCTCTACATCTCTGGCGGGAGAAAAGACAAAATTTCAAAGGGCGACATCGCAGGCTTTTTCCTCAAAAAAGGACAGCTAGAAAAGGAGGAATTGGGTAAAATCGAGCTGAAGCAGGATTGTGCTTTTGTGGCGGTGAAGCGTGAAAAGGTGGCTCAGTTGGTGAGGTTATTGGATGGTAGTCGGTTGAAGAGGGGGAAGGTTAGGGTGAGGGGGGTGGTCAATTAGATTAAGTCCTTCCTGTCAACAACATATACTTTTTTTAATACACTCCCACCACATCCTTCCCATCCCCCAGCAAATCAAAAATCTTAATATTTTTCTAATTATAATAATTCTCCAAGCACCATCCCATCAACATTTTCCTCAATATATCCTACAAATAAAATTAGCAAGCTTTTTATTTTAATGACGATAAAATGACCAAAGGTATGCTTTTTGTTGTTTTTGTCATTGAAAATTCATGATGCAGTTGTTGTTATATTAACCTTTACATTCCTTGCGCCCCTACCTTTACAATCCTAGTATTTAAAATATAATAACAACAAAGCCTTAGATAAAATATCATGAATACCTAGTTACAATCGAAAGCTAATTTGAATTATGAGAAAAGCATTAAGGACAAGATCCTTCCTCAGTATATGTCTTTTTCTTTGGATAAGTCTTCCATATACCATCGCTGCACAAGGCGGAGATATAGACGATGCTGGCATTACAGCATATGTGCATCAATATGAAGAACTAGCTGTTCAGTTAATGCACGAAACGGGTGTGCCTGCAAGTATCATTCTTTCACAAGCAGTTTTGGCGGGTGAATATGGCAACAGTCCCATTGCCGAGAAAGCCAATAACCACTTTAGAAAGAAATGCCTTTCTGATTGGTTGGGCATTCGTTTATATGTCGAAAAGCAGGTTCATCAAGAGTGCTACCGTTTCTACGAGACGGTGGAGGATTCTTATTTGGATCATGCTTATTCTTTGATGCAAAGTAGATGGTATAGCTCATTATTTAAATTGGATATTAAAGATTATCGGGCTTGGGCTACTGGCTTACATCAAGCAGGGTATGATGTGACTGATCCAGATTATGATAAAAAACTCATTGACATTATAGAGCGTTACCAATTGTTTACTTTGGATGCCTATACACCATATGAGTCTTTTGTCATCAATAAAATACCAGGAGAAGAGGAAGGCGCAATTATCGCTGCTGTTCCTACAAGAAAGGCTCCAGTTAATAAGTCGAATGTATCAAAGGATGAGAATGTGGATAATGGTATTGACGCATTTCAAGATAACTTTGATAATAAAGATGATTCGGATATAATTAGTGATATTAATGTAATCGACCGATTGTTGCAAGATCAAACCTTAGAGGCAAGTGCCAGAATATATGAAGATCCTGCAAATCGCATTCCCATGAAAAATAGACCTAAGCAGCCTTCTGTGCAAACCAGAGTTTATCCCGTCAATAAATACAATTTGAACAAGTATCATCCTACTTCTTTTATTTTGGATTTACCAGATAATGATGAAGAGGCGAATGCTGCTACAATAGAGGTAGTAGTGAATAACCAAAATAGAGCACTCATGAGTGAATATGCATTGGCGAAATTGAATTTCTTAACCAATGTGCGTACCATTCCTGCGGATGAGGTCAAATTGAATGAATCTTTGGTTGCTGTAAAAGAAGCGTGTTTTAGAGTCCCATTACAAGAAACAGGTAAAAAACGCAATAAGAGAGCTAAAAAAAAAGCAAGTCAGTACCACAACACACCTATAGCCTCCTCTGTAATATCTATTCCATAGAAGAGGCAGATATTCCTAAAGTAGTGGTTTTTAATAATAACCGTTTAAAAACCATTCAATATGATTATCATGTGTCTACTTGGCAGATTGCCAAAGCTTATTCGATAAGTTTGGCGGAACTGTTGAGCTTTAACGATCTTTACTACAATACCACCATTCCAGCTAATACCAATATATATTTGCAGCCCAAACGGAGCAAGTCAATTAATAGTAAAAGTCATCAAGTCAAAAAGGGGGATACCATGTGGAAAATCGCTCAGAAGTATGGGGTAAGCTTGAAAAGTTTGTACAAAAGAAACTTAATGCGACCTGGTACAGAGCCCATGCGTGGAACCATCATCTTTCTGAAAGGAAAAGTGGAAGTTCCCCCTAGAATTGATCCCAACCAAAAATCAGCCCATCCTTCAAGTCCTTACCGTTACAGAAGAGGTGATCCAGGACATTTACATTATACTAAAGGGTAAATAATAGAACAAGATAGCAGATTAACACAATATAATATCTGTTATTTTATAGAAGTCTATTTTCTACTCGTTATTAATACAAAACAGTTCAACGCATTGCTAATACTATCTATATTGGAATCTTATTGATCCAAAAATAGTAGGGTATAGCATGCGTATTTCTTTATTACTATACCTATAATAGTCAATATAATATATTATGAACTGTTTTTGTATGATCTAATCTTTAATGTGTATTATTTTGGACAGTCATTTTTCTGTTTTGTAATCCCATTTGTTACTTTATGATTGCTTTGTTTTTTCTCATTTATAAGAGCTAAAATATTATGCTGATTTCATGTGTTTGAGTTTTTATGCGTTTTGTCTTTATTTATAACACATATACATTTGCGTTTCTTTCTGAAAATGAAAAGTTTCTGTTTTTTAATTGTCACGCTTTTGTAAGCTTGTCAAATGTAGGCATAGCCTAAGATTCAATAAAATAACAATGTGTATGTCTTAATCAAGCAATAGTATAAGAACTACGTTTATATTTGGGAAACTCAATATCAAAGTTTAATTTGTGGTGAAATTCAAATTATACGAATTTTGAAATCAAAAGTTTCAATATTTTGTAATAAAAAAATGACATTTATAAATAAATTGACTTATTTTGTAGTATGAAAAGAAGTTGATTTACAATTTTTAATTGTCTAGTTTGTGTTTCACTTCTGAACCGCCCTCCTACGACTCAGGTTTCTTCCGTATAAATTCTTTTCCTAAAGCTCTCTTTGCTAAGTACTTGCGTATATTTTTTATCTGTAACTGTTCGTCTACCGTAATGCCTCTCCTAAATTATTTTATTTATTATTTTCCTTGTTAATCAACTCAACCTTGATTGGCATGAAATTCGATTTGTACAAGGAAGCCTGATGATTTTTGTATCTGATAAAAATTGCTCAAATTCAGTTGATTATGAAAAAAATTGTCCCTACCGTTTTACTGTCGGCTGGTGTTACTACTATGCTTATTGGTGATGCTCTTGGAAAGTCAAAAAAGTTAACGGTTGAAGATTATGTAGAGAAATTTAAGGGAATTGCGATCACTGAAATGAATAGATCGGGAGTTCCTGCTAGTATTACCCTTGCACAAGGGATACTAGAGTCTCGAAGCGGGAATAGTTATTTGTCTCGTACTGCAAATAATCACTTTGGTATTAAATGCCATCGTAGTTGGAAAGGTAAACGTAAGTATGCCAATGATGATAAGCCAGGAGAATGTTTTAGAAACTATCCTAGTGCAAATTCTTCATTTGTTGATCATACTGACTTCCTTCTTAAAAACAAGCGATATAGTTTTCTATTTAAGAATAATAAAGTAGATTACAATACTTGGGCAAATGGCCTGAGAAAAGCTGGATATGCGACAGACAAGCAGTATGCTAAGAAATTAATTAAATTGATTGAAAGGTATGATCTAAGTCGCTTTGATATTCACGCTTCTAAATTAGCTACAGGAGGAGATCGAATGATTTCTGTAGAGTCGCAATATAATGGGGTGAAAACGGTTACTTTCAATCAGGAAATTAAGCCTGAAAAAATTAGCACGCAGTATGGGGTACCTGTGGATAAATTATTAGAATATAATAATTTGAAATCTTGTACAGGCATTCCAGCTAATACTATGATTTTCTTAGAACATCCTGCACGAAAAAGGTCTTGGGTAAAACAACAAGATGCTCGAAAACCTTTAGTAAGCGCACATGTTAAGCAGTTGGCAAGTCAATACGGTATCAATTCTAAACAATATCAGAAAGATATTCGTAAACACTACGAAGAGGTTAAAAGTAAAAAAGGTACTTCTATGATTGCAGAATTACCCCAAGAAGGGTTAATTCATGAGGAGGTATCTGAAAGACCAAGTGTAGTGTCTCCCTTATTAAAGGTGACTCCCACGAAAGTGGAGAAAAGTCAATCGCAAGTGAAATATTGTAATGCGCCTAAACTTAAGGAAGGTAGTATACTATTGGCAAAGACGGAAGCACAAAAAACGCCAGAAGTTAGACCACTAGTTATTAATCGAGCTAAAACTTGGACCTTAAGTGCAGCTACAGTAGAGTCCAATAGTAGCAAAACGCCACCTCCTAAGACTGGTTTGTTGAAGGATGCTGATGAAGCAGAGAAGAAAGCTAGAAAAGTAGGGCGAACGCATATTGTGAGACGAGGAGATACGCTTTTTGGCTTGGCTAGAAAGCATAAAACAACCATTCGTTCCTTGAAGTTTATCAATAATCTACATTCTGACCGTATTTATGTCGGGCAGCGTTTGAGATTGTTTGTTTAATATACATAAAAGGACAAAGCTATATTATATAATTAGTTATATTGTCCCTATTTGCAGAAAAGCTATTTAAAGTATTCTTGATGAATAGAATGCTTTAAATGGCTTTTTTGTTTTTATTGGTATGATGTAAACTCAAAAGGATACACTTTCTCTTTAGGTAAAAAACGCTTTGCCTCCTTGAATTTCCCTTGTTGACAATAATGACGAATCTTTTTAACCAATGGTGTATAATCTATAATTTCCTGAATCCACAATTCATTATAGGCTTGAATCAGATGCCGACTAATGCCCACCTGAATACTTCTAATATCCAGTTTCTTACCTCTAATAGATCGCTCAGGGTCCCATTGAATATGTACTTTCGCCGCTTTAAATGCCTTTTCCCAAATTATTGGATTCGGATAAATACGTTTGTCTGGATGGGTCAGTACACCCATACGCAAAGCTTCTTCCCAATAATTTCGCTTAATTTTTATGGCTAAAATATATTCTTGATTGGATTTTTGTCCCCAATTACTTCTTTCCATCAACCACAAAAAAGAGGGCTTAATCCAAGTCATCCGATTAAAAGAAAAGGGGGACGAAAAGCGATTATTTTGTATGGCTGGTAGGGCAATTTGTTTATTGTATGCCTGATAAACAGTGATGTTTGTCTTGTCAAATGTGGCTCTGATTTCTTGATAATTGGCTTTCATATTGATGATTGCTGGTTTTGGATTATGCTGTTTTATATAACAGTAAATTGACAGAATGATTCCCTTGATTACCAAGCTTTTTATACTATAAAAGTGAGAATGACCACTTTTCTGTCATAATCAGCAATTAAACGTACAATCTATTCTACAGTTTATTATTATGTGCCATGCTATGTAGCGTTATGGCATATGTATGGACAAGGCATGCCTTGTCCCTAAAACCGAACGAAAACCTAAATCATGAAAAAGTTTCCCCTTAGATTCATACTCCTCTTCACGATAATTACTTGTTGTTTATCGAGTGAAGTTGTTTATGCCCAAGCCCAAGAAAATTATATCTTGCGTTTTAAAGATATTGCGATGCGAGAGATGCAAAAACATGGTATTCCTGCCAGCATCACCCTTGCACAAGGTATTTTAGAATCGGGTAATGGACAAAGCCGTTTGGCTGTAGAAGGCAATAACCACTTTGGTATCAAATGTCACGATTGGACGGGTGATACCATTTATGAGGATGATGATGCGCCACAAGAATGTTTCCGTAAGTATAAATCTCCTGCCGAATCTTACCACGATCACTCTGTTTTTCTAACTGGTCGAAGTCGTTATGCTTTCCTTTTTGATTTGCATCCACTAGATTATAAAGGCTGGGCGAAGGGATTGAAAAAGGCGGGTTATGCCACCAATCCAGAATATGCCAATATTTTGATTCGCTTGATTGATCGACATGAATTGTTTAAGTACGATCAGATGGTGGATATTGTTGTAGATGTACCGAACCCTGTGCCTACCAATCCTACTCCACCAACAAATCGACCACCTACTGGAAGACCTTCGGGCGTGCCTGCTGGTGGTGGGCAAAGACCTACACAGCCTAGACCTGATCCAAGACCTACACCAACACCTCCAGCTTCAGGAGCTTGTAGCCTTGTGAGCGATGGGACTTTATCTGCTGATCAAATTCCACAAACATTCCTTGTCAATAGAATTAAAACGGTTCGTTTTGATTGTGAGGTGTCTATTTTACAAGTCGCAGAGGCTTATGGCTTAGTGGGTAAGCGATTGGTGAAATACAATGATTTGAAGAAGCAAATTGTGCCTGCTGGAACGAATATCTTTTTACAGCCAAAGAAGGGTAAAACGGTTGGTAATCAACGCTCGCATAAGGTGAAGGTAGGAGAGACGCTGTTTGCCATATCACAATTGTATGGTATTAAGTTGAAAAAATTGTATAAGCGAAATGGGATTCCTGTGGGTATGGAGCCTGCTGATGGGGAGGTTTTGGTATTGAATCAGAAGCGTAAAACGCCTGCGAAGTATGTAAAAAATAAGCGTAAGCCTTCAGGTGGAAAGACCACAAAGCCAGCACCGAATGCGCCGCAACCACCTAGAGGTAGTGGCTCTTCTCGACCTTCAACTAAGCCGAGTGGATCGGTTCAGCCAGCACCTACGCCAGCTCCGCAACAGCCAGATGTGCGACCTAGACCGAATCCAAATCCACCGCAGCCACCTAGTACGCCTTCTTATGTTAGTTATACCGTAAAACAGGGAGATACCTTGTATAGTATTGCTCGTATGTATGGCACAACGGTAGATGCGATTAAGCAGG
>JAHDFT010000079.1 GCA_020628015.1 Bacteroidota bacterium | reverse complement strand
ATTCATCACTATTAATCCAATTCGTTCCACGTAATAATAATGCATTACAAGCTTTAACTGTAGCTATAGTTGTTTTCCAATCCTGTGTTTGTTTTTGTTTGAGCAACCAAATTCTCAATTCATTCATGGTTTCCAAATCATCCTCCACTTCATCAAAAGCCTCAATAATAAGAGCTTGTGTTTCAATGGGGGCATTATACCAATGCCAGCCCCCAACATTTGCTTTGTAATACATGCCCATTTCCTCGTTTTGCACCGCATTTTGTCGGAATGATTCCATAATATCTTTAGCTACTTGGCTATCTCCATTTTTCCAGCGATGTAGGGAAATCGCTGCCATTGCCTGGGTATATAGACTAGATTCAGACCAATATTGAGCATTATTTTTTAGGAAGTAATCTACTGCTTCTTGATGACTTTCTTTGATTGGTATATCCTTAAAAAAGCTACGTGCATAAAGATAATGACCAGCCATTCGATCAAAATATTCCTTATTTAAACGATCATTATTTTTTAAATCTTGGTAGTGTTTGTACATTTCTTGATCAATAAAATTTACTGCGCTATTGAGCATATTACCTACAGCACGATCTTGCTTGACTCCTAGCTTTTGCAAATGCCCGAAATTGGTAAGGATGTGTTGGCTAATGTACCAGCTTTCTCGCATACCAGGAAACCAAGACCAGCCACCATTGGAAGCTTGCCGTTCTTTGAGTTTCTGTTCAATACCTTTTAATTCTTGGCTCATTCGTTTTATATCAAATAAAATGGCTAGTCGTTGTTTGCGTTCATTTTCACTTTTAGCAGCCATCACCCAAGGCGTTTCCTCCAAAAGCAGACTTTTTAAGTCCTGATTTTTTTGCAAATTAGATAATAAAGCCTCCTTCTCTACAGGATCGCTAGACTTGGTAGCTGTCACCTGCTCTTCCTTCCAGCTATCAAAGACCTTTTTGATTTTTGGATCGGAATTGGCAATGTGGGCAGCAAGAGCATTGGCATAATAACGACTGGCAATTTGTTCTGTACATTGATGTGGATATTCCATTAAATAAGGCAATGCTTGAATGGCATACCAAGCAGGTTGAGAGGTAAATTCTAGGGTCATGCCTTGATGGGTCAAAGTATTGGATTGATCCGCTTTTTGAAGATTGTCAAAGCTAAATTGCTTGCTTTCTTTTCCTCGAATAGCTAAAGGCATACTTTCTGTTACCAATTGTCGATTGGTTAATACGGGCAGGGTATTTTCTTCTCCATCCGTAAAATTCCCTGCTTGAGCGGTTACTCGCCAAGTCACGACTTGTATGCCTTTGGGAATCACTAATTGCCAACTGACCGCATCACTCTGTCCTTCCTTCAATTTGATATTTTGCTCTGGATGATTATTGGCCAGTTTTGTATCAATAGGCTGCATGGTCAAAGCATCGAACAGCTCTAGTTTTACCGTTCCTATTAGGGCTTTTTTAGCCAAATTAGAGACTTTGGCTGAGAACCAGATGGTGTCATTTTCCCTAAAGAAACGAGGTGGATTAGGAAATACCATTAAGTCTTTTTGGGTGACTGCTTCTTCTAGTAGCGTGCCGATTTTGAGGTCTTTGGTGTGGGCGATACTCATCCATTTCCAAGTGGTAAGGGCTTCGGGGGAGGTGAAGGATAGGACAAATTCTCCTTGCTCATTGGTTTTAATGTCTGGGAAGAAGAAGGCGGTTTCTTGGAGGTTTTTGCGGATGGGAGGAATTGGTAGCGCATTGGTATCTCCCATTTCATAACTTCCTATTGTATTCATCGTGCCTAATAAGCCTAAACGATGGCTCGCCTCTTTAACAAGTACTTGTTCAGTTCTTGTAGAACCATCAGCTCTTGTAGTTGTAATGGTTGCATATTCAGCAGGAATATCATTAAAAGGAAGATCTATACCAAGATAAGGTTTGTATGTGGTAATCGAAGCTCCATGTAGATTTAAACGGTCATAGTATTGATGATTATCTTTTAGCAAACTTTTATTCCAGTTAAAATTGATAAATCCTATATCCTTATTTTTAGCAAAGTAATGATGATTATAATTGGGACTGGTTCGGTTGTAATAATTTAATTTAGTATATGGATTAAAAGACCAATTGTGTTTTTTCAAGACATCTAAAGAAGCATCATAGAGTGTTGTCATTAGTTCAGCAGCAACTTGGTCTCCGTCCATTCCCTTAATAGTAATCGTCCATTTTTCTTCCTGACCTGGTAAGAGTTTAGTTCTAAATGTTTTTACTGCAATATCTAGTTTTTTATTTGTCCAAGGAACAGTAATTGTTTTTTCAAAATGATGGAAGCGATTAAATTTGACCATTGATAAACTTACTTGGAAATTACCTCGCCATTCCTCTTTGATTTTGACTTTGATTATTTGTTGTGCTTCACTTACTTTAATCCATTCTTCTTTTATAACTTGATCTTTGAATACGATACTTAATAATATATTGGCATCTTTGGCAGCACTACCACAAGCAATGCTTAATACTTCTCCAGGTTCAATAGTTTCATGAGAAAGTTGATGCCAAAATAGTTGATTATCTGGAACATGTTCTTCCTCAAAAGAAAAAACATGGATGATTTGTTGCGATTCTATAGGAGTTCCATATTGATCTTGGCTGTTTAAGGTAAGCATATAAGTCCCAAGCTCCCAAGTTTCCAAATCGTTGAGATTGATAGTAGACTCCGTACTTGTTTGCAATTGTTTTTGAAAAACGATTTTTCCCTTTTCCCAGTTGTCATATTCATTTTCGTTATCATAAATATCATTAGGGAAATCTTGTATAAATGCCTCTTTGGATAATGTAAAAGTATCTGCTTTTTTAAAAAGCCATTTCCTAAAGAGGCGATTGGGTGCCACAAGTTTTTGAATTTGAATAGTAACCTCTGCTGACTCAAATTGACCTTCTAAATTAGTAGTGGAAATAGGGAATGTCTTAGTAGCTGCTTTGTCAATTTGTTGAGGTATCTCTACCTTTGCCAATAGGGAAGTATAAGCAATGCTAAGTGTTTTTTGAGCAGTTTGAGTTTCTCCATTAAGGTCGGTTATATTTATTATAATATCATATTGAAATTGCGGTTTATCTTCAGGAGAAATGGAGAGGTCTGGTAATGCCTTAAAAGATAGTTCAAATTGTCCTTTTTCATCTGTAGTAGCAAAACCATTTTGGATTTCTATTTGTGGGGAGTAAGGCTGGGGACGAGACCACGAATAGACCCAATAAGGAAAATAAGTTTTACGAACAATACGATATTTAACCTTAGCATTATCTACCTTATTTCCTGCATAGGTTTGGGCATTTCCAGTAATTTTAACTATTTCATTTAGTTTAAAACTCCCTTCCACAGGATCAATATTAACTTGGAATTTAGGTCTTTTATACTCTTCTACATTAAAATCACAATTACCATAAGTAGACTGAATGCTAAATCGGCCATTTAATAGCTGGGTAGGAAGGTCAAAAGTACCCTTGATACTACCAAATTCATTACTTATTAATTCTACTTCACTTACTTTTTGCCGATTGGCATCCATAAGTTTTACTTTGATTTTTTGATCAGCGATAATGTGATGTTGTTGATCTGGTTTCTGGGTGTATAAAATCCCTTTGAAATGTACTGTTTGTCCAGGACGGTAAATACTACGATCTGTGAATAATTCAAGTTTTTGTTTACTTGTTTGCGGAGTTATCGGGCTATTAGACCTCGTTTCAAATTTGTAGTAATCATTATTTGTTTTAAGTTCTACTAAAAAAGAGTCGTAATTATACTCTTTTGAAGTGGGTATAGTTACTTGAGCTACCCCAAGTTTATTTTCATTTGATGTTAACTCACTAATTACAAGATATTCATATTTTAGGGTTTTCTTATTATAAAACTTTTTTGAAATGGTAATGGCAACATTTGATAAGCTCTGTCCTGTATGAGCATCTAAACTATAAATTTTAAGTTTGTCGTTTGATTTGTTAATATCTGCAATTCCTGCTAAGTTGGTAATGAAAGTGGAGGTGGCTTCTGTATAAGCTGTAGCAGTATTAAAATCTTGACTATCAGAATGTAGGAAGTAATATTCTCCTGTAGTAGTATGTGTGGGTATTTTAAATTGTGTAGTGTGTTTGTGGTATAATCCTTCATCAGGTAGATTGATAGCCCATTCTTTAACGATTTCTTGTTGACTTAAAAGTTCTAGTAGTGCTTTTTGATGAAGAGAATGGCTTGTATATTCATGTTTTAAGGCTTTTAATTGTAGTTTAAGTTCGTCTGTCAATAAAATACTTCTACCAAAAAGTTGGGTGCAATTTCTATAATCGACACTAGCTAAAATAGGCTTTTCAGGTAGGTATTTACTATTTATTTGAGTAGTGATTGATTTTTGTTCTATTGTAATGATTAGATTTTTACACTTCGTTGTTAAGTCTTGTTCTGAGTCGGGTAATTGCTTAATTGCCTTTTGACAAATTTCAAGGGCTTTTTGATTTTTATATCGCCATTCAGGGTTTCGTTTAGGATGGTAGTTTTCACCCTTAGCTAAATGAACTTTTGCTCTATAATAGGCAATCATCGCAGTAAAAGCATTTTCAGGTGCTATGCTTTCTAGCTTTTTTAAGGCAGATAAGTATAAGTCCTCTTTATTAGTCAAGATTGAATTTGTATACACAAATTGCATACGATCTAAACTGAGTGCTAATAAAGCTGTTTTATCACCCTTTTTAAAGAGATGAAATTTTGTTAAATCTTGATAGATTTTTAAGATGTGATATTCGTTGTTGACTGCTCTTTCATTATCCAATTTATAATTGGCAAAGCTGTTTGGATCAGAAAATAATTCAGGAGCAACTACTTGAAATTGATCAGCTGGTTTAGTGGTACTGTAATTATAAAACGAGTTTTTGAAAAAATCAATAGCTTGATGACTTAGTAAATCATACAGAGAAGGACGATAGTTTTGGGAATTTTCTTGATGCTGAATGATGGGGTCAAAGTCATTAATAGAAATTTCTTGTAAAATTTTTGCTGGTTCTAAGGCAGTTAGGTAAAGTTCCTGAATTTCTTGATGAAAGCGATTAGCATCCCAAGTGAGAAAATCTTTCTCATTACTGGTACTAGATGATCTTTCTTTAATTCTCCAAGCATTGGCACTAAAATATTGCCAGTACAATTCTGCTAAAATCGACTGCAAGACTGCTTTTTGGGCTTGTTCCGCTTTTTCAATTCGTTGATATAAATCTTTTACTATCGTTGATTCACTATGCTCTTCTGTGATGTGTTCTATTTTATAGATAAACAACAATGCCCTCAGTAATTGTCCTTCATTTTGCTCTTTTTCTGCTTTATCATAAATCTGTTGACAAATTGTCTTTACTTCTTTACTTTTTCCTTCTCTTTGTAATTTGGAAACCTCTCTCCAAAGCGTTTCATAATCTTTATCAGAAATGCAGTCCATTGGTTTTACTATGGAGCTTAGTTGGTTTATTGAGACTGTTTGGTGACTTGGAAAAAGCATAAAACCAAATAAGCCAGTAATTAGGAATACCATAAAGCTAATTTTTCCAATAGGGTGGTATAAGTTCGTTTTCATGTTTGGGAATTTAGATTTGTAAAGGTGAAAATGTTTTCAGGTAATTTTTTTTATGACAGGAAAATAAAAAATACAGTACACAAAATACCTATTTTATTTTTATATGGGTTTGTATTTGTGCTTTATTTTTTTTGGCATTTTGACAAAAAAATGATTTTTGCTTGATATTGTTTGTGTTACACAACAAGGAGAATGTTTTTTATTGCTTTTTAGCCATTTTTTAGTCAAAAAATAGATGAGTTCTCCTTTGATCTATGATTTTTGTTGAATTTTTATTGCAATTATTAGGCTATATTTTAAACAACTTCCTTGGTTATTAACACTATATACAATTGTTCTAGCTTTGTCGTGGACATAAAAAAATAAAAATAAAATCTCCTTTTTCTGTCATATTTTTGATCTATGCTATGTGTAGTATGTGACCAGTTTTATATAATGTTTCTCTTTCGATACTTATTTTTTTATTTAATGTGAATTTTAATTATGGTTTTTATTCAATTAATCAATGATCTGTGTATTTATGAATATATAAAGTGTTTGATTTGACTTTGTGTTAATACTATTGGCTGTTTTTTAGGAAATGATGGATTATAAATCTTAAAAAAAAATTGTGTCATAGGGGTCTAAACTATAGTAATAGTCTAGCTTTTATTAACTAAATTAGTGCTGAAATAAAGCATACAGCCCGTATTTCTATGTTTTATTTTCATCGCTTTCACCTCATTTTTTATTAACTAATACCATTTATTTTCTCATCGTTTCCGATATAATTTTTTAACCATTTTTTAGCCTAATTATCAAAAAAGTAACATTATGAAGAAATTGTTTCTAGCAAGTTTTCTGATCTTTTTTACACTAGCCAGTACTATGGCACAAGATCTGCCAATCTGGAAAGTTAAAAAAGGAAAAAAAATCAATACTTTTGCAACCGTTAGTCCTGATGCAACCGCTAATCAAAGAGGGGCTGATCTTTTAAGAACTGTTCTACCGATGACCGCTGACGAGGATATGATTGTTAAAAGTACCGTCAGGGATGATTTAGGATTCACCCACCAAAAACACGAGCAGTATTACAAAGGAATCAAAGTAGATGGTTCAACGTATACTGTACACACTAAATCAGGAGCTGAAACCATCCTGAGTGGAAACTACCGTTCTGTAATTGGCAATGTTAATATTAAGCCTGTTTTAAATTCAAGCCAAGCTATTGAATTGGCTAAGAACCATGTAGGTGCTGAATTGTACGCTTGGGAGACAACAGGAATCT
Source organism: Bacteroidota bacterium (assembly GCA_020628015.1). GTDB lineage: Bacteria > Bacteroidota > Bacteroidia > Chitinophagales > UBA2359 > JAHDFT01. Next base: position 7,713 of record JAHDFT010000079.1, on the reverse strand, counting down.
TATTAGAAGTTGATGCTAACAAACCAGCTCCTGAGTTGGTCATCGTTGCAGACATGGATAATCAAAAGCCATCTCAGTTGGCTTGGAAAATGGAAATGAATGCTGCTTATCCTTTGTATCGTTCTGATATTTACATCCATGCACAAACAGGTGATGTAATTCAAGAGTATACCAAAATTTGTTTAGCAGATGCAGTAGGTGCTGCCGCTACTCGATATAGTGGTACACAGAATATTCACACAGATAGCTACAATGGTTCTTTCCGTTTACGTGATGTAACAAGAGATGTTATTACTTATGATGCTTCTTTTGCTGGAAATACTAGTGGTGGTGTTCCTTCTCCTTCTTATGACTACACAGATAGCAATAATAATTGGACAGCTTCTGAGTACAATAATGCTAAGAAAGACAATGCTGCATTAGATGCACACTTTGCTGCTTCTGCAACACACGAATACTTCTTGACTACTTTTGGCCGTGATAGTTATAATGCTAGTGGTGCTACTATCAAGAGTTATGTTAACTGTGATATTGAGCAAGCTTATGGTTATCCTGCTGGATATAATGACAATGCTTTCTGGAATGGTACTGCAATGGTTTATGGTAAAGGTGCTTCTTTAGATCCATTAACTACTGTTGATATTACTGCTCACGAGGTTGGACACGCTTTCTGCGAGTATACTTGTAACTTGGTTTATTCTTATGAGTCTGGTGCTATGAACGAGTCTTTAAGTGATATCTGGGGTACTTGTGTTGAGAACTTCACCAATAACAACTATGGTACAAATAAAGACCTTTGGAACTTAGGTACAGAGATTGGGTCTACTTTCCGTTCTATGTCTAATCCAAATGCTCACAATCAACCTGATACTTATAAAGGAACTGCTTGGTATACTGGTAGTGGTGACAATGGTGGTGTACACTATAATAGTGGTGTTGGTAATCACTGGTTCTACTTATTAACTGTTGGTAAAAATGGTGTGAATGACAATGGAGATAGCTATTCTGTAAGCGGTATTGGTATTGATAAAGCTGCTGCTATTACTTGGCGTTCACAATCTGTATACTTATCTACAAACTCTCAGTATGCTGACTGGAGAACTTATGCGATCCAATCTGCGGTAGATTTATACGGTGCTGGTTCTAATGAAGAGCAACAAGTAACGAATGCATGGCATGCAGTAGGTATTGGTAATGCTTACTCTGGTGGTAATCCTCCTCCAAGTGGTGGTTGTGTTGAAGGTGATTTGACTTTGACAATCACATTAGACAACTATCCATCTGAAACAACTTGGACAGTTAAAAATTCTGGTGGTACAACAGTTGCAAGTGGTGGTTCTTATGGTACTGCTAACTCTACAGTTACAGAGAATATCAATGGTTTAGCTGATGGTAACTACACTTTCACTATCAATGATAGTTATGGTGATGGTATCTGCTGTTCTTATGGTAATGGTTCTTATACTTTAGCAAGTAGTGATGGTACAACTGTTGCAAATGGTGGTTCTTTCACTTCTAGTGAGTCTACTTCTTTCTGTGTAGAAGCTCCAACAAATGGTGCAGATACACAAGCTCCATCAACTCCAGGAAATGTTACTGCTTCTAATATTACGAATACTACAGCTACTATTAGCTGGTCTGCTTCTTCTGATAATGTAGGCGTAACTGGTTATGACTTCTTGTACAATGGTAATAGTATTACTACAACAACAGGTACTTCTATCAACCTTAGTGGTATGACTGATTGTACAACTTATACATTTGATGTAGTCGCTTATGATGCTGCGGGCAATCGTTCTAATGCAGGTAGTGTTACATTGACAACTACAGGTTGTGCTGAACCTCCACCACCATCTGGACCAACAGAATTAATTGGTTCTTCTTTTGAGACTGGTATGGAAGGCTGGCTTGACGGTGGTGGTGACTGCTATCGTTTAAATAGTACTACTTATGCTTATGAAGGTAACTATTCTATCCGTTTGAGAGATAACTCTAGTACAGCTTCTTCTATGACTACTGCTAGTGGTTATGACCTTACTGGTTATACACAAGTAGACATTGAGTTCTACTTTAAGGCAAATAGTATGGAGAATGGTGAGGATTTCTGGGTAAGATATCACGATGGTTCTAGCTGGAAAACAGTAGCTTCTTATGCTAGTGGTACTAACTTCAATAATGGTACTTTCTACACAGCAACAGTAACGATAAGTAGTAATGATTACAACTTTGTTTCTAATGGAAAATTCCGTTTCCAATGTGATGCTAGTGCTAATGCTGACCAAGTTTACATTGATAAAGTAACGATTACTGCTTCTAGCGGAGCTGGTTTATTAGCTGGTGGAAGTGTTTCTGGTCAAACAATTGAGGAAGTGACTACTAGTAGAGGTAAAACAGAATTACCAAGCTTAGACATCAATGTTTATCCTAATCCTACTGCGGATTACTTGAATATTGAAGGTGATGCTTCTATTAATGCTGTAAAAGTATTCAGTATCAATGGTTCATTGATTATGAATAGACAAGATATGGATAACTTCGGTAGAATTAATGTTTCTGATCTTATGCCTGGTACTTACTTCTTGTTAATTGAAACAGAAGAAGGTATTGTAAGAGAGAAATTCATTAAGCTATAAGAAGATGAATGATAAAATAGGATAGTTAATTATTGAATATTTGCTGTCTTATATGATTGAATTGGAAAAGCCGACTTCCTTTAAAAAGGTTGTCGGCTTTTCTGTTTAATTGATAAGAGAATGATTATTAGTCCGCTGGAGGTCTAACTGTACAGCATTCCATTTCGTAATAACCAATTGTAACAAAGTATTCGCAAATAGCTCCTGTTGCTTCATAAGCTTGGAAATAAAAGTTATAGCGAGGGCTTCCTTCTGCACAATAATCTATAATAGAATTGCAAGAAGTAATTTGGTTATAGATGCTAATAACTTCTAATCCACTCATAGGAAATTGGTCTGGATAGGCAGGTTGCTTACACTCATAAAGATCTGCAGCTCCTGTAGCTTCTCCACAAACTAATGGAAGATGAGGCTGAGATTGTTTGCATTGACCATAAGCAGTTAAAGCACTAGCTAACTGTTCTTTGCTATAAACTGTAGGTGGTGTGCAAATGTCAATAGCAGTTTTAGGGTCATAAACTTTTTTCCCTTGAACAGCCACATTGTCGTTTGTTTCTAATACAATGTTTTCCTTTCCACAGGAAGCAAATAGTAATAGCATGGCTACTACGAATAAAAATGAAATTCGCATGATTAAATTTGTTTAAGGTGTTAATTAAAAATAAACAGGTAAGCTTGAAATGATGTGATATAGGTGGATAGCTATCTACTCTTTTGAAAGGATTGTTGTAGAGTAGTGTTGTAATCGATTACTTGATGTATAAAATATTATAATAATAGTTTGTGATTGGAATAATTCAGCTAAGTAACAGCTAAAAAATAACTCCGACATCTTGTTGTTTGATTTGCTGCTATACTTCGTTAAAAAGCCTCGCCGATGCTCGCATCGCCTACGTTTTTTGCCTCGTCTAGCAACAAATTAACCGAACAAACATGCCTAATTTATTTTTTGCTTGTTACTAAGAAAGGATGTGTAGATAAGAAATGATTAAATTTGGAAAGGTATATATAATGCTATTTGTATGCAATTTATATTAATTTTTTAGAAAATCAAAATTTATTTTTAAGATATTTGAAAAAAATAAGTGTAAAGCGGATTTTTAGCTTGTAGTTGCTTGATAATCAATTGTGAAAATAAATTGAGCTCCTTTTGGTTGATTCGTTTCAATCCAGATTTTTCCACCATGTAAATTGACGATTTTTTTGCAATAAGCCAAACCAACTCCAATGCCTTCTATATGTTGATTTTGATGTAGTTTTTGAAACATTTTGAATACTTTTTCTCTATACTTTTCTTCGATACCTATACCATTATCTTTAATAATGAATTGATGCTGATTGGTGATTTTTTGGTAAAGTATGTCAATAATGGGGAGATCATTACTACGATACTTAATGGCATTGATGATTAGATTTTGTAGAAGTGATTTAAATTCGGTATTATATACAGTAGTTGTCGGCAAGGTATTATGTCTAATAATTTGAGCTTTATTTTCCATGATAATTGGTTGTAAATGAGCTATAACATCATCTAGTAAGATGTTTAAATCAAGTGTTTGAGCATTTTTTTGTTTACCAATTTGAGCATAATGGATTAAACTATGGAGTTGAAGACTCATTTTTTGACTAGATTGTTCGATTAATTTCAAATAAATAATGCCATTATTATCTAATGAATTGCTATATCTTTTGATCAGTAATCCACTAAATGAACCGATTGTTCTTACTGGTTCTTGTAGATCATGAGCAGTAATAAAATTGAATTCTTGAATTTCTTGATTTTTTTCTTGAAGTTGTTGACTTATATATTGTAATTCTGTGTTTTTTTGTTTTAGCTCAAAAATGGATTGGTTAAGTATAGTTTCAATGGGTCTGAAAATAAGGAAAAACTCTAGTAAGATGATTAATATAGAGATAAAAAATAATGCAATTTCAATATATTTTAGTTGAGTAATTTTTGATTCTGAATAATTTTCTAATTTTTTGACCGTATGATCCATTTTTTGAAGAAAACGATTTTGATTGTCTACAATCCTAGGAAGTTGAGCTTCTAATATTTGGTTTTCTTGATTGATATAAGGGACTACAAATTTAATGAACTATCTAAGTGAGTCGAGTTGATTATGTTCATTTGTATGATTTAGTGCCTTATCAACAAATTTATTATTAGTGAGATTTTTATGTGCATCTTTCCACTATTGATAAAGTTCTTTTAATACTGTGTTTGATGCATTATTAGATACTATTTTGTGGAATTCTAAACTAATTCGCTGGCTCAACATTCGTTGTTTTCCTGCTATATTGATAATATAGGCATCTTCTGAAATAGATTGAATTTGATATTGTATATATAATTGGTTAATAAGTAGCACAATTACAGCTATAGTAAGACCAGCCAGGTATTTTTTAGTGTGCATAGGGACAATATTACCTTATTGGTATAGAGAATGTTATGAGGTTTAGATTTGTATTTTCTATTGAATGTAGCATAATAATTGACTATATTCAATTATATGAATAAAGATAGTTGAAATATTTAGGATGTCCTAAATGATGCTTAATACTTTTATGATTTTCCTACTTTATTGTAAAATATCTGCAATGTTATAGTGTTAATAATGGATTAAAAATAAAGTTCACCAAAAATATGCGACAATTATTTTATCTAAGACAAGACGTAAAAATGGAGTATGTGTATCTATAAAAAAAACACAGGTAGCAGTCTAAATAGCTGCTAAACCTGTGTTTAAATAAGAGTCTCAACAAATGCATATTAGTTAAATGGCTGAAGTGTAGTGCTTATGAAGTAGAAACTTTATGCATTCTCTAAACTTCAACCATTATGCTCAATCTATCTATTCAACAACAATTTTCTGATTAACAGGTGTTTTGTTGTTGTCAACTGTAACTATGTACATCCCTGAACTTACTTCCGCTAAGTCAATTCGAGCTAGGTTGTTTCCTGCGATTGCCTCTACTTTAATAGATCGAATGACTCTACCTGTCAAATCACTCACTTTTACCTCCAATACCTCATCAATATTGGTTGTAAAATAGACATCAATGAAATCCTTAGCAGGAACAGGAACAATAGCTATAATGCTTAATCCTTTTTCTCTTCTTTCTAGGGTAATCGTACCTGCATGACTGCTTTGCCCATCTATATCTGTTTGAGATAATCGGTAATAGGTCAAGCCAGCAGGAGCCAATTTGTCTAGGAAGTCATAAGTATTCGCATTATTTCCTTTGCTATTAATCATCGCAATGGTTTCAAAGTGAATGCCATCAGTAGATCTTTCTAGTGTAAAGAAGTCATTATCAACCTCTGAAGCGGTCATCCATTCTAATTGGTTGCCATTGTGCATAATTTCACCAGTAAAAGAAATCAACTCAATAGGTAGGGTAGTGCAGAATGGTTGATCTAGTACGGTGACTTCACATCCGTCTGCATCAACAATATCAATATTGTAATTGGCATCCTGTGGATAAGGGCCGATGATATAGATGTCATTGGTTGGTGCAATGGATTGGTCATTGAAGGTATATGGGGCAGTTCCACCTGTAACATTGATGTAAAGCTCATAACTGCCATCATTGTAACAATATACCCGAACATCAGCATCAAGTATGCAATCTTCTGTTAAAACAATATCCTCATCAATATTGATAATTGCAATATCGTGATCATCCTCATCACCTCCTGTATTGTCTGTCACATCATCTATTGGCGTACCATCATTATCAGGATTATTATCCCAATCCGAATCAATATCATCTAGTGAATTGCCATCCTCATCAGTTCCAGCAGTAATTTCTGCCATATTGATTAGATCGCCTCCGCTAATACCTTCTGCTACAAGGAAAGTGATTTCGATGCTAATTGGTCGATTCGGTAAGATTGGACCATCAATAGTTGTTGTTGCATAGTCACCTTCCAATGTCCAGTTGCTATCATTCAAGATTAAACCTGTTGGGATATAGTCTGTGATTTCCACATTATAAACCGCTTGGGTGCCTTGATTGAATACAGTCAGTACAAAGGTCAATTCATCACCTGGGTTGACGATTGTAGGCTGACCAAATGCCAATTGTTTGATCAATGCCAAGTCAGTAAATTCATTCAATACATCGAAGGATTCAAAATCGTGATCATCTTCATCATCCAATTCATTATTGGTCGCATCATCCTGAGCTGGTCCGTCATTATTTGGATCATTATCAGGATTGGAGTCTATATCATCACCTGTTTCGCCATTAATATCCTCTGCATCACTAATTTCTGCATAGTTGGTCATATTGCCATTAGGAAGGTCGTCATTAACCGTAAATGTAATATTCACTTCCATGCTTTCACCAGCCATCAAAGGTCCAGCAATTACAAATGTTGCTTGATCATCGTTAAGCGTCCAATTTGGATCGTTGAGGGTTAATCCTACTGGGATGTAATCGGTAATTTCAATATTATAAGCTGGAATTTCGCCTTGATTGAATACGGTAAAGGTAAAGCTAATGTCATCACCAGGAGCTACAATATCCGCCTGCCCTTCTGCCAACTGCTTAATCAGCGCAAGGTCAAAGCTTGGTGTAGGTGGCTCTCCATAGTCTTCTCCTTCTTCAACAACAATAATCGCTGGATCATGGTCATCCTCATCTCCATTGGCATTTCCAGTTTCATCATCCTCATAATCACCATCATTACTATTGTCATTATCTGCGGTGGAATCCTTATCATCTCCCGATATTCCTGCTTCGTTATTCGCATTAGAGATTTCCGCAAAGTTGATAATGCTTTCTGGTGCTTCTTCGTTGACAATGAAGGTAATGTCTATACTATATTGATCGTCTGGTCGTAGTGTGCCGACAATGGTATAAGTAGCCATGTCGCCATTTTGCGTCCAATCTGCATCAAATAATGTTAATCCTACTGGGATATAATCGGTGATTTCGATATAATAGGCATTCGCATTTCCTTGATTGAATACAGTAATAGTAAAGGTAACTGTATCACCAATGGCTACTGTACTCGCTTGACCGTCTGCTAATTCTTTGATCAATGCTAAGTCAAATACTTCATCAAATA
>JAHDFT010000078.1 GCA_020628015.1 Bacteroidota bacterium | reverse complement strand
TGTTTTATAGTTAAACCAACATCTGTAATACAACTAAATCGATTCGGACGAGCTAGATGTTGTATGCTGATTTCATATTTCCCTTTTGTGGTGAAAGGTAAAGGAGGATCAACAACAGTCTTCAAATCCCATAAATTCGCCATGCTTTCTCCTCTAGCCTGACCATTCCTATCCTTAAGCACAACATTAACCGTTCTATTGATGACTTGCTGATCTGGTGTGACACAGGTAAGCTTTAAAGGCAAGTTTTTTAGACTAGTACGGCTTGTAAAACGAACAGTAATTGCTGTATTGGCTTGTGTTGTTGTATCTTCAATCTGAACTAAGTACAATAAAGGATTCTCCTTGCCCCAAATACAGTTGGGAATGGCTAAGTGATGGTCATATATAGTATTACCAGCACATGCTGTTAGTAGAGAACAGAGTGCGAGAATATATAATGTTATGTGGATGTGTGTAAGCCTCTTAAGGTTTGTTGGCAACTTGGCAAGATTTTGATTAAAGGTTGAAGGGATCAAAGGAGCCATTGTTTGCAACGGCTATATAGAGGTGATTGTATATCAACTCAATTTTATATCAAATCATTGGTTTGTAGTGGGTAAAAGAAGTGATAGAAGATATGAACTAAACTAGGTTTTGAGTGGATCTAGCTGTGAAACTTTGTATGTTCTCTTCTCTGATATTGGTAATAAGGCAATCAAGGATTATTTGATTGCTACCCATTAATCTTTTTATCATCTCCTTTGGTTCCCACCACATGTAAAATAACCAACACTATCGAAATTAGTAATGCTGTTTCCATAAGCCTCGATTTAAGATGGAACCAAAAAATATTTAGGTATACTAGAAACAATGATAAAATATCATTTATTGTTCCTTGTTTAGAATATGATTTTAATTTAATAACTTGGTTTAGTAAAGCTATAAAAAAGCATAAAGCCTTTTATCAATAAGGAATAGAGGGGAAAACTATAAAGTCTTCAAAATTACTTCAATACATCATTTGGAAAACCACTAAGTAATACTATAAATGACGTAAAAAAAGAAAAAAAGTTGCCTTAATGGACATATTTTGATAAGATGGATGCTCTTTGATGAAATACCTATTAAACAAATTATAATTTTATCTATTCTAGAGATATATTTGGTCAAATATTATACCAAAGAATAGTTTATATTAAAAAGGTATGAGTTTAGAATTTGATGCAATTTGCGCTGTTATATTGGGTTGTTATAAAAAAGGTAGAAATAATACACAATTATTGTAGCAAATGCTCAACCAAAGTTTAAACACATGCTACTTCTTGACTACAGATTTTAATAAAGTCACTTGACTTACTATTAAAATTAGAACTGAATAATTCAAGCAATTCATAGAGACAAAATTATAAAAAATACATGTTTTTGTAATTGTATATGCCCGTGTAGTAAGAGATTAATTTTTTTGCTTGAAATGCCCTTGAAATGGGGCTTTATTTCTCTTCCATCTGTAGCATAATGATTTTTTCATTTTTTCATTTGTACAAAATAGTGTATCTTTGTTATGAAATTGGAGATAATTGTTTTTATCCTTCATTTCACAAAGAGTAGTAGTCTTATCTATTCTAGTAATAGTGCTAAAGTGAAGCATTTTTTGATGTTACTTATTTATTCACTATTACATAAAGTCACCATACCATTTTATCGCAAAAAAAAGAATTTTGTTACTTTGTAAACAAAGTTTTTTATCCCAGTTATGCTCTATTCTATATGATCGCTGTAATTATATGGACTGGGCTTTTTTTATTTATAGGTTGAGGATTACAAACTTTTCAAGCTAGTGATGGTGTCAAAATTATTCTTTTTTATAAACACTGGCACTATTATTAGATATTCATGTAACAAGTTTTTTATTTACCAAAACGAAAATTGCGATGAAAAAGAAAATCATTTTCTGTTTATGGGCTATTATTAGCTTACCTTTTTTTACAGTAGCTAAAAAAATTCATGTTGATATTAATGCTAGTGGAAACAATGATGGAAGTACTTGGATTCATGCCTTTGATAATTTACAATTGGCTTTAGAAGCTGCAAAGCGAAATGATGAAATTTGGGTGGCTAAAGGCACCTATTACCCTAGTGATTCTTTTGATAATAAAGTATCTTTTGTCTTACCTGTTAATGTGGCTTTATATGGAGGTTTTGAAGGGAATGAGTTTGAATTGGAGGATAGAGATGCAGTTGCCAATCCTACCATTCTAAATGGAGATTTACGAGGGGATGATGTTTATGATTACAGCCGAGAAACAGATCACCAAGTACATTTTTTCAATACTAGAGACAATACAAAAACCTTGATTCGGACAGCAGAAGAAGATGGTGATATTCGAATTGATGGCTTTATCATTACTGGTGGTGCAGGTAGTTATGGTGGCGGTTTACAGGTAAGTATTAATGGAACGATGACCATCGAAAACTGTATTTTTATACACAATACTGCTACAGAAAGAGGTGGAGCGATTTATAGTGATGCAAAAGATAATATTGGAGCTGCTTTAATGATCAAGAATACAATTTTTGAAGAAAATACAGTCAATAATGGTGGTGCGCCTAGAGGTGGAGCCATTTACCAGGGAGCAGATGCAGAAACAGACTTACCCTTGTATATCGAAAATTGTAGATTTTCACATAATTTTGCCTTTTCTAATGGGGCAGCGATTTCTCGACACCAAGCAGGCAAAATGACCCTTATCAATTGTGTGTTTGATAATAATAGAATGGAAGGAGCTTGTATATTCGTAGATGGAGTAGGCAAGGAAGATCAAGAAGATTTGGCGATTAATTGTACTTTTTATAATAATAATTCTCGTTCTGGAGGCTCTGTAATGCGTTTGAAAAGAAGTAAGCTTAAATTGGTGAATTCCATTAGCTGGTGGCATTCTAATACAGGTAATGTTCCTAGATTTGATGGAAACTCTTCGGTATTAACCATCCGAAATTGTGTTTTTGAAGATTTTAATAAGGCTAAAATTGATCTGAGTATTTTAGATTTACATGATGAAGGAAATAACCTATTTTATACCGATCCATTGTTTATGAATCCAGAAGCAGGAGACTTTAGATTAAGCGCAGAATCGCCTGTAGTAGATCGAGGAGATGATGAAATGGTGCTGGTGGAAAAAGATGTTTTGGGAAAAGATCGCATTCAAGGAGAGGCTGTAGATATGGGAGCTTATGAGCGTCAATTTGCATTAGGTATAAGCCAAACAAGATTGAATTACCAATCCTTAAAAATCGCTCCAAATCCAGTTGTAGACCAAACTTCTTGGCAATTTGATGTGGCAAAAGCAGGACAAGTGCGATTGTCTTTATTTGATTTACATGGACGAAGAATTAAAACAATTGTAGATGATGTTTTACCAACAGGAAAACATGAGGTTATAGTGAACTTATCAGATTTAAAAACAGGAATTTATTGGGGATATTTGGAACTAGGAGCAGAAACTTTTGGTATTGAAAAAGTAGTGATTCAATAAAATATTGAAATAATAAGATGTGATTTCCTTTATTTTTTGCTATAGAGTCACATTGCAATGTGGCTCTATAGCAAAAAATAAAGCTATTTTTTCGAATGTGAAATTGTAAAATTAACCCAAGCGAAGCAAATCTTCCATAATCCAAAAACATTCCTCAACATAAGGATCTCCTTGTATTTTTTTCATCCATCTTTGTTGTTTTTGTAAACCAATAGAATCCATTGTTAGACTATCTGCTCCTAAAGAACCAACTTTAAAAGTAGCAATGGGGTCAAAAATGGCTTCAAAACGAGCATCTGCAAGTGATTTTGCTTGTTGGTATTGTTTGTAGGCATCATATTGAAGAGGCACAAGTGTTTCTTTATGACGTTTGGCAAGTAGCTCTTTTTTGGCTTGAATGAGTTGAAAACGTTCACTATCGGCTACACGTTCTTGACTGGCCGTTTGAAGTTTACTGAGGTATTGATTAAGCTGCTTTTTTTGTGGCACATCCTGTAGACTTAGTTGACTAGGTGGAATAGCATTAGGAAAAGCTCTTTCTCCTGATGGACGAAAGGCGTAGGCATGGGGTAGGGTGATGTCGGGGGTGATGCCATTATATTGTGGAGAACGACCACTAGCGGTATAGAATTGACCAACGCTTAATTTAAGCTCTCCCATATTTTGTACCACACTATCTAGGGTAATTTCTAGTGGAAAAAATCGCTGCCTAGTTCCTTTACCAAAAGTTTGTTGACCTACAATAATTGCCCGTCCATAATCTTGCATATTACCCGCAAAAAGTTCAGATGCAGAAGAACTATCCTCATTAACCAAAACGATTAGCTCGCCATCATACTCGATCAAACCATCCTCATCTTCTAAAACGATTACCTGACCATCTGCAAAACTGGATTGCATCGTAACACCTTTGTCAATAAAATAGCCAATAATCTCTCTAGCATGACTAGCCGAGCCACCTCTATTGTTGCGAAGGTCTAAAATAAGTCCTTCTGTATTCGCAGCTTTGATTTTTTCTAAAGCTTCTAGGACATGAGCGGCGGCTCCTTCTTCACCACCATAAAAACGAGGCAAACGCAGGTAAGCCATTTTATGTTTAGATTGTTCATCTTCGAGGCTTAAAGTCATTGCCACATCCATTTCTACTTTATCTCTAACTAGAGCAATGGTGTCAATGAGGTGATTAGGTGTTTGTAGCACTAGATTTACAGTAGATCCTCTTTTCCCCTTCAAGAGTTGAATGACCTGCTTCAAATCCATCCCACCAAGGTCAACTGCCAAATCGTTCATTTCTGCAACTTTGAGAATGCTTGAGCCAGCGGTAATAGACTGACTTTTCCAAGCAGGACCACCAATGATCACCTCTTCAATTTTAGGATAATTATTCACTATTTTTAATCTAGCTCCAATTCCAACAAAAGAACGAGTGTGGACATCATCCCACGCTTTTTTTTCTTTAGGCAAAAGGTAAGCAGTTTGAAAATCATAAAATTGTAAATAACTATTGATATAAGTTGCCAAACGTTCTTTATGACTAGCTTTTGTATACTGTTTGAACTCCTTATCCAATAACCATTTTACCTTATCAATTGCCTGTTGTTTTTGTTGATCTGGTTCCAAATTAGGGTGACTTTGTTCGGCTATAAATAAGGCTTCTAAGAGTTGAACTTGTACTTTTTTACGCCATCTTTCTTGTAAGGCTTGGTCATTAGTAGCATAGTTTTTTTGTTTCGGATTTGTCTCAAAGGTGCCTTCCATGTCCCAATCAATAGGCGCATCTAGTATATTTTTATAATATTGATTGGCTTTTTGTATGCCTGCCTGTAATTTTGTTTGACTTTGTTGATAAAAATCAAAATTAGCTGCCTTTAATTCATCATCTATTTTATCTTTAAAGATGGCTAAATCGCTTATCATTTCTTGGGTCAGAAAAAGTTTTTTAGGGTCTATTTTTTGTAGATAATGCTCAAATAATTGCTGAGAAAAAGCATCATCTATTGTTAAAGTTTTGAAGTGATTATCTTTTAACGTTGCTTGCATTTCCTGTAATAATAAGGTAGCTTCTTTTTCTGCTTCATTATTTAAAATAGGAGATACAGCTTTTTGGGCAAAATGACAGCACAAAGCAGTAATAATTACAGAGAGTATAATTAATTGATATTTCATAAGCTATTTTTTGATCTAGGAAAATAAACTAAATAGCGCAGTAAATCAATGATTTAAATCTTTTTAACGATTATTGAGATGAGTGATTTTGTAAAACTAAAATGGAGCGAATAAAATGAGCTTTACCTTTAGTATATTGATCTCGATCTGTCGCATATTGAACTTGTAGATTTTGCTTTAACTGTTCATATGCCTTCGCTTGATTAGGATTTGTATTCAAATAATCTTTAAAAAATAAAGCATCTGTTAATAGCCGAGTGTCGGCAACTAGGCTGAGATGATGTGTTCGGTTAGATGCTGGCCCTTTAACTAATAAAAGACGATTATTATTGGTCTTGTTAGGTCGATAAGTATAATCTAAATGGGCTAACTGTTTAATAATTGGACTAAGGATGTCTAAATCAATAGTGGATACCAGAGCCATCATATCCAATATAGGCTTGGCACACAAACCAATAATTGCAGTACTGCCAATATGTTCTAGTTGTAGAAATGTATTAGGAGGTAAATGTTGAATTAAATTTTGTTTTTCTTCCCTAAAACAAGCTGCCCATTGTGGATGGTGAGCAGATAGAACAACTGTTTTCCGTTGTAGACCTAGTATTGATTTTTGTTGCATTAGAAATATATAAAAACTGATAAAATGAATGAATTGTTAACCATAGGATTAGCACAAATTGCTCCAGTTTGGTTGGATAAAATTCAAACGATTGAAAAGATGAAAAAGTATATTGTCGAAGCTGGGGAAAAGGGCTGTGATTTAGTCGTATTTGGAGAAGGATTATTGCCAGGTTATCCTTTTTGGTTGTCAGTTGCTGATGGGTGTTTCTTCCAAGTCTTCTTCTACTGGTGGCTGCCAAGCCTCTAAACAATTCACCTTAATTTCTCTCTCCAAATCATGGCGAATATTTCGTACATGATGTGCCATAAGATGATGCAAAAAAGCTTGATTTTCAGCCTGTAAGTACATAAAAGCAAGACCTAATAAACGATGTTTTTGAGCAATTTCTTGGATAAGACAATCACAATAAGCTAGATGGTGATTGCGAACCGTATCTATTTCTAACATAGAAAAACAAGATGATCGAGCAAGTAAGGCATATTGTTGTAGTTGCCTTTGAGTAGGACGATGGAATAAAATCTGGTTATTATTAGGATGACTATCTTGAAACAAAACCATAAACTCATTGCCTTCAGAGATAGGGAAACCAATATTGGTAGTAAATGTATTGATCCGTTCTGCTTGCTCTTTTGTAGCACCATAATACCATTTGCCATCTAGTAGAAAACGGTAATGGGTATTGCCTGTTAAAGTGATAATTCCCTCATCAGTATTATAGGCTCTTTGTTTATTTGCTCCAATATATAAAACGACCGCTTCAGCCATAATCCCTCCTTTACGCAAAGCATTGTGATGCTGTAAAATAATCATACCGACAAGTAATAGGCTGAAACCTAAAGTAAATAATAACCCTAGAGCCACACCACCTTCTTTTAAACGATCTAATAGTTTTCTTTTTTGACCAATTTTACTCGTTGAATAGGGCTGGTAATGAAAGTTATATTCATAGTTCTGTTGTGCTTTTTTAATAGTAACCTCACATAGTTCCTGATCTATAAAGAAAGAGACAGACTTTTGCTCTTCTTGTAAATGTATTTCTTCATTGTACAAGGTGACACCATTCAACTTAATCACCACCAAATTAGAATTGGCGAAATGAAATAAGTCAATAAAGTGGGACTTAGCATTACCAAAATAGATCCATCTTTGTTTATGCAAGGAATAAATTTTTGATGATCAGCAGTAAAGTAAATTAATCTACAAGTATATCCAAATTAAACGTAAAGAAACAGATAATGTTATCAATAGGTGAAATAATAAGAGTGCATGACATATTGGGGGGAAGGTATAATCCTTATTATGAAGGTCTTATACTTAGACCTAGGTATGTTAGCTATTTTTCTTAATGACCGCATAGCGGTCACAGTACGTTAGTAAATAAAGGTTCCCCAACATCTCGACCCTAGCAGGGTCGCACTCTACCGAATTGCATTAAAAATCCCCCAATATGTCATGCACTCAAATAATAAGACATATAGTGGAGGTTATTTTTGGTCGATTATTTGAGTAATAAGCGTAATTTCATTCCTTCATCTATTGGAGAAAATAAAATGTATATAAAAACTTTTAATTGTGTTTATTTTTGTTTTTATTTTAAAAAAAATAAATTTGATTTTTTCGGCATTTGCTTTGCTGATAAATAATCATAATGAATAAAATATACAGACTATTTACCCACTATTATTAAAACAGCATTACCATTTTCTATAAAATAGCCAGCATAAAATAAAGTCAATGAAGTCTATAAAAACTAGAGTTTTTAGGATTAAATAAATAGATGTTTATCTTTTTAATTTGTAAGCTTTTGTTTTTGTATGTGTTTACTTTAGTCAAGCTTATTAACTAAATAAGTAGACTATTGAAAAAAAATTTGAAAAGCACTTTTCAAGCTATTAATTAGCTAAACTATATTTTTTGTTGTTTAAGTAATTGATAGTAAGTGATTTATGTTTTGCGTTAATGTCTAAAGTGAGTATTATTTACTAATATTATCTAATGAAATTCAAATTCTTCTTAACTTCACATTTATTTAACTAATGATAAACGTCTTTAGGAAGAGCCATAAAAAGGTGAAGTATCTGTTTTAGTAGACAGTAATTTTGGATTTGTTTAAAGGACAAAAATGCTTTATAATAAGTGATAGATTAGAAATAAAGGATATGTCCGAATTTATTTCTGTTTCATTACTAAGTAGTAAGTCAAATAAATAGTGACTAGTAGATTTGGAAGGATTTTTTTGCTTGTACAAGGCGTGAAACGGAGGCATACATGGAATGTACGGCGAGGCTTCACAACGCAGTACAAGCAAAAAAATACTCAAAGATACCGACAGTATTTACTTGACTTACTACTAAGTAACAGCTAAAAAATAAACCGACATCTTGTTGTTTAATTTGCCGCTATACTTCGTTAAAAAGCCTCGCCGATGCTCGCATCGTCTACGTTTTTGCCTCGTCTAGCTACAAATTAACCGAACAAAAATACCTAATTTATTTTTTGCTTGTTACTAAAGCCTAAGTCTGTAATAAAACTTAAAAGTCGGTTATTTATTTCATCTTTACTTAACTTAGGTAGTGTGATGGTAATAAAATAAATTTATTACTTATAAGTTTATTTTTTGTGTGATTAATAGATACCTAAGTTAAATAGTTGAACATTATTTATCAAACAGTAATTATTATGTAGCTTGTTTCCAAATAGTTACATTGAATCTGTATTCCCAAAAAGAAAAAGGATGTCATTTAACTCTGTAAATCAAGTCAGTTATCAGGTACCCCCTGAGAATATTCAGCAATTGATAGATACTTCATTTACACCAAGAATATCTATAGCCCCTGATAATCAATGGTTTTTGCTTTGTTATATTCCTAGTTTACCACAGATTGAAGTTTTATCTCAACCAGAGATTAAATTAGCAGGGATCAAAATCAATCCCGAAAATAATGTAAGATCACAACATGTTTTTTACAATCGCATTCAATTAATCAATATTGAGGGTGATGTAACGAAAGAACTAGAAGGTTTACCACATAATCCTAAAATCAATAATATAAAATGGGCACCAGATGGTAGATATATCAGTTTTTTTATTCATGAGGTGGATAAGGTTACGCTGTGGATAGCAGATAGAAATACAGCTAAAGCAAGATGTGTTAACCAATTGTCAATTAACCAGACATTGGTGAACAATGCTTATACTTGGTTTGCAGATAGTAAAACTATTTTACTCACTACAATACCAGAGAAGCGAGGCAACAAACCGAAAGCGCCTAGGATTCCCTTAGGGCCTATTGTGAAAGAAAATGATGGTGTAAAAGCACAAGTAAGAACCTATCAAAATCTGTTGAAATCTCCTTATGATGAACAGCTTTTTGATTATTATGGAACGAGTGAGTTAGTCAAAGTGAATATCGAAACAGGGGAAGCTGCTAAGTTAGGTATTCGGGGAATGATCAAGTATTTTAGTCTATCCCCTAATAATAAATATGTGATGGTCAAAACCATTCACCATCCTTATTCCTATCTTGTTCCTTTTCAAAGATTCCCACATCAAATTAATATCTGGTCTTTAGATGATGGTAGCATTACAAAACTAGTAGAAAGCCCATTAGCCGAGGATATTCCAGTTGCCATAGGTTCGGTGCGAAAGGGCCCACGAAGTTTTGGATGGCGACCAGATAAACCAGCCATGATTTATTGGGTAACGGCTCTTGATCAAGGAGATGCTTCGATTGACACCCCTTATAGAGATCAACTCTTTTTCTTAAATGCTCCTTTTAAGCAAGAAGAAACGATTCCTTCTATTTGTTTGGAACTGCGTTTTGGAGGTATTGACTGGCTAAATGGTGATACTGCCATTGTGCAACATTGGTGGTGGAAAAATAGAAGAGAGGTCACAGCTCTTTTTGCACCAGAAGGAAAAAATAACCAGTTGCGAACGCTTTTTGATGTTTCTTGGGAAGATCGGTACAATCATCCTGGTATTTTTATTACCCAAAGAAATACAAATGGCAAATTAGTTTTATTAAGCAATAAAGAAAAAACAAAACTATATCTTTCTGGTGAAGGTGCCTCCCCCAAAGGAAATCATCCTTTTTTAGATGAACTGGACTTAAAAACCTTAGAAAAGAAGCGACTTTGGCAATCTCAAAGTCCTTTTTATGAACGATTGACAAAAATTATTGGATTTGAGCCATTACAACTCATTCTGGCTAGAGAAACCGAAACTGAACCAACGAATTTTATAATAAAAAAACTACAAGAGCAAGAAGATATAAGCTATTTGACCCATTTTCCACATCCTTATCCACAGCTCAAAAAGGTCAAAAAAGAAATTGTGAAATTCAATAGGGCTGATGGTATTGAGTTATCGGCAACGCTTTACTTACCACCTAATTATAACAAAGAAAAAGACAAACCATTACCTGTCTTAATTTGGGCTTATCCTAGAGAGTTTAAAAGTGCTAAAGCAGCTGGACAAGTAAAAGAATCTCCACATCAGTTTACTAGAATGGGACCAAGTTCTCCCTTGTATTTCCTAAGTTCTGGTTATGCTATTTTACAAAATCCATCCATGCCTATTATTGGTGAAGCAGAGAATGAACCAAATGACCACTATATTCCACAATTGATCAAAAATGCAGAGGCGGCGGTCAATTTTCTAGTAGAAAGTGGGGTAGGAGATAAGGATAGAATTGCAATTGGAGGGCATTCCTATGGGGCTTTTATGACCGCAAATCTACTAGCACATACCAAACTTTTTGCTGCTGGTATCGCTAGAAGTGGGGCTTATAACCGAACATTGACCCCATTTGGATTCCAATCAGAGGAACGAACACTTTGGGAGGCTTCTGAAACCTATATTACTATGTCTCCTTTTCTTCATGCAGATAAGGTAAAGAGTCCAATTTTACTCATTCATGGGGCAGAAGATAGTAATAGTGGTACTTACCCCATGCAAAGTGAAAGATTTTATAGTGCTTTAAAGGGACATGGAGCTATTGTGCGTTTGGTTATGTTACCTCATGAAGGGCATGGTTATATTGGCTTAGAATCTGTACAGCATATGCTTTGGGAAATGTACCAATGGCTTGAAAAGCATGTGAAAAATAGAGTCATTAACAAGGAGAAAACAGATAAAGATCTAGTGCCAGTAGAGATTGGCTTAAAAAATGGAAAGCAAAAATAGATTGAACTGTATTCAATTCAAGCAAAATGAGTGAAGTAGGATTGCACCGATTTGTAATTCCTTACAAATCATTATCTTTGCACCATTCAAAAATTTCAATTTCCATTCATGTCTCAAAAATGGCAATCTCTAGTACTGGCTCTAGTGGCATTTTTACTATATGCAAATACGATTTCTCATGATTATGTATTAGATGATGCCATTATTACAACTAAAAATACTTTTGTACAAGAAGGTATAAGCGGTATTCCAGCCATTTTTACACATGGTTTTTTATATGGATTTAATGAAAAAAATGACCAATCTTATCGACCATTAGTACTGGCCAATATGGCTTTAGAAGTACAAATCTTTGGAAATAATCCTACTGCACATCATTTTTTTAATGTGTTTCTTTATAGCCTGACTGCTATCTGCCTATTTTGGTTAATGACCCTCCTTTTTCAAAACTACCACAGTTGGCTTCCCTTCTTAGCCACTTTATTATTCATTGTCCATCCTATTCATACAGAAGTGGTTGCCAATATTAAAAGTCGAGATGAAATTTTATGCCTATTATTCATGATAGGGAGTTTATTGACTTTATTCAAATACCTACAAAATAAAAAATGGATCTGGTTATTGCTGAGTTTGGCTTGTTATTTTGATGCCATTCTAGCAAAGGAGATTGGCTTAATGTTGATTGTTGTTATACCTGTTATATTATGGACTGTTGTTCAACAAGATTGGAAACGAGTCATACAAACAAGCCTACCCTTTATAGGAGTGATTGTGATTTATTTTGGGATTCGCTTTATGGTTATGGATAGCATGACCTTTGATCAGCAAATGGGCTTAATCAATAATGCTTTATCTGGAGCTGATTCTCTAGCAGAAAGATGGGCTACAGCTATATTGATATTGGGTAAATACCTTCAAAAATTATTGCTTCCTTATCCTTTAAGCTTTGACTATTCTTACAATCAAATTCCCTTAACCCACTTTACAAATCCCTTAGTCATTATTAGCTTATTGGCTTATATAGGCTTAATTGGATTAGCTATTTTTTCGATCTGGAAAAGGCACTTAGTAGCGGTGGGAATTGTATGGTTTTTGGCGATGATTTTATTAGTCTCCAATTTCTTAACCCTAGTAGGTGCAACAATGGCAGAACGCTTTCTATACAGCCCCTCAGTAGGTTTCTCCTTATTAGTAGCTTGGGGATTATTTAAAGTATTTCAAAAAACGGATCCGAAATTTTCTTTAAAACAGGCACAAATGCCTTTATTAATTGGAGCGGTAATAGCAATCATATGTTCTGCTTGGAGTTTTAACCGCAATCAGGATTGGAAAGATAGCAAGAGTTTATTCCTAGCAGGTGTCAAAACCTCTCCGAATAGTGCAAGAGCACACAATCACCTAGCCTCTGTCTATCGAATGGAAGCCGAAGTTACTAGAGAGCCAAATAAGCGAAATACTTTATTTGCAAAGGCAGCAAAAGGCTATGAAAAAAGCTTAAAAATTCATCCTGATTATAAAGAAGCTGCTTATAATCTAGGGGTTTGTCTACTTAATTTAGGCAATAAAAATAAGGCACAGAAAGCATTTGAGAAAACTATAGAACTAGTACCGAATCATGAAATGGCTCTGAATAATCTAGGGGTTATTCATTATCAAAAAAAGGAATTGGATCAAGCAGAGCAGTATTTCAAAAAGGTTTTGCTTGTTAACGAACAAGCAGATAAAGCCTATACCAATCTTGGTGTGATTGCATATAGCAGGGGAGATATTAGCAGAGCCATTGAGTATTACCAAAAGAGCTTAAAATACAATCCCAATAATCGACTAGCTAATGAACATTTAGCAAGAATTCGACAAGAAATGGGACAATAACTGTAATATTTCGAGCGTAGTGGGTAGGACTTATAAACCTATACCTAATTTTATGGTAATTCGCTGAAGATTAAGGCTACGTTCGTGTAGTCCTCCATTATTATCCTCATAGTTAGCATAGGTGCCTTGTGATTTATACCCCAATCCCAAAAATAAATCCGCTTTCTCTACTCGGTTGATTTTTAAGCCAAGACCACCGCCATAGGTAATGCCTCCTTTTTGCATATCAACATACTCAACAATATTATCTCCAGAGGTAAAGCCATAACCTAAATTAGCATATACATAAGGGCTAATTAACTGACCACCTCTCAAATAAGCTCTGGTATCTAAAAAAATAGGGAAAATCTTACTATCATTCAAAACATCCATACCCATACCTAGACCAATAGATAAATAATCATTAGCTTGGAAACCAAATACAGAAGAAAAACTTAAATGGGCTTCCTCTCCATTATTACTTTTACCTAATAATATGCCTACTTCAGTAATATTGATGAACAAATCATCTTCTGAAGCATCTTGCTTATTTTTATGGCTCGTTTTTTTATTTTGTTGATCTATACCAATTTTACTCACTTCCGTCCGATCAAAAATGAATAAATTATCTCCTTGAGTTTGTATAGCAACAGTTTTGGGCGTTTGTTTAGTGACTTTGCCTTTCCGAATGCCACCGTTTTTTAAATAAACAACATCCAAATTATTTTGGGCAAAAGAAAGACTAATAAAAGAGAATAGTAAGAAAATACATAGTGTGACAGCCTTGTTGATCATAGAAGTAGATTTTTAATGGTGAAATAAAAGTATAGAAGACTATTTCATCATTTTTTTGTGGTGTATTTGATAAAATTAGGAATATAAGTAATGAGTGAAAAGTTGCCATTACTTAATTCTTCTTTCAATACGTAAATAAATTTAAAAGCGTTGGGTGCGAATATTTTTTTTAAAAATGAAGAAGTAGAAATGCTTTACTTTTTAGGTTTTTCTGGGCAAAATAATAGGTGAGAGAATAAAGGCATTATTTTTTAGTAGTTTAGAAATGAGTAAAAAATAAGTTCCCGATTTTGCTTAGGGAAATTTGACCCTAGACAAGGCAAAAAACGTAGGTAATGCAGAGCATTGGTGAGGCTTTTTAACGAAGTATAGGATTAAATTTATCCATCAAATGAAGAAATTATTTTTTGACTGTTCCTTAATAAAACAAACAATAAGTCCATTTTGGAAGTGATAAAAACGAAAAATAAAAAAGCAACCCTTTTTTTGGGCTTCCCGTTTGGAAAATTGAAACTGATGCAGAAACAACAAAACTTGTTCCATTGCAAAGGCTTTCAAAGCGCTTATCTTTCATATACTAAAAGTCGTCATTAAACGCTATAGCTTTATTTCTAAGGAACAGTCAAAAAATAATTGTACCATTTTGATTGATAAATTTACCCCTATA
>JAHDFT010000077.1 GCA_020628015.1 Bacteroidota bacterium | reverse complement strand
AAATTTATCAACCAAAATGCTACAATTATTTTTTAACTGTTCCTTATACAAAGAAATATTAGGCGTGTAGCTAAATAACGCTGGTGTTTAATCCACAAAAAGATAGACAAACGAGTGATTTTATTGACGTGTTAAGTAGCTACAATGACCAATGATTGTTTTTTGGACTATTCATTAGTTGAAATGTAAAATTACAGAAGCTTGTCCATACTATCCAAATGATTGTAGCAAAAATAATGAGGTTTTTATTGAGTTTTTGAAAAAGGTTACGTGTAATTGGTGGGGATAGAAGATCATACATCTAACATGAAAAGCAAAAATAATGCATTTAGACCAATCAATATTAATCAACTACAAAAGCTGATGCTTCTTGGTAAGCTCTGCTTTTACCATGCATATAAATCAAACTACCTGATTTGATTTTGTCAATGATTTCTTTATTGAGTGTTTCGGGTAAAGCAGGACAGCCCCAACTCATGCCCATTCGACCCCGTTTTTTTAAATAATCTTCACTCACATAATCCGAAGAATGGATGACAATATCTCTCTTCCGAGCTTTATCATTAATCCCCTGTTCTACTCCATCTAAACGGAGCGCATAGCCATGTTGACCAGTATAGGCTTCAGCCGTAGTAAAAAAGCCCAAACTACTTTGTTTAGAATCCACCTTATTGGAAAATCTTTTGGCATAGCGTTTTCCTGAATTGACTCCATGAGCCACCCAAGTTTTGTACAGCAATTTTTTATCTACAAAATCAATGACAAAAAAACGTTTTTGATCTGAAGGTTGAGCATAGTTGATAATGGTGAGGAGGTTGTTATTTTCTAAAGGTAGGTTAAAATAACCAATCATGGCTTGTCTAAATACCTCAAAATCCATCTCATTGGCTAAATTGCAAGCACCATATAAGGCTTCAATTTTATTTTCAATTCTTTTATTAGGAGGCCTTACCTTAGCATCAGCAACCAAATAACCAGGGTCGTAGTTATTGGCCTTGATGATCCAAGCAAATGCAAATAGTAGGAATAGGAGGGAACCTATGCCAAAGAGCGCAATGAGGGTATTTTTCATCAGTATCCAGCAATTTGAACGTTCGGAGATAGTGTGTTTGTGTATCTTAAATTCATATTCCATCAGTTATTCAAAAGAGAATAATTGATCTTTTATTCCAAATGTGAATAACGAAAAAGAGAAAGGTTTATTGTTTGATTGATTACCAAAACTAATCTAGCTTAATTAGATACCGAATACTTCCATAAAAGGATCTCTATTCAATACAAAAAAATAGAAAAAAGCTCCTAACCAACCATGATAAATGCCTAATACCCATAAATTTTGATCTTTGAGATAAATAGCTGTATAAACAATAGCCAAAAGAAAAGTGCCTACAATAAGTAATGGAAATGGATAATGAACAATACCAAATAAAATGGCGGTGATGAGTATAATGAGCCAGTTAGGTAAAGACCATTGATTTTGTGCTTTTAAATTACTAGCAATTAACCCTACCACCAAAAATTGTTGAATGACACCCCATATAGGATAACATAGTAAAATAGGAAGGAGATGCCAATTGAGGATTAAGGTATCAAAATACCAACCATAGAGGAAAAATAAGCCTACACAAATCAGAAAGGAAGGAAATAATTGGAGGAATTGGGATTGGAAATTATCTTTCTTAAAACCCCAATGGTTAAATATGTTTGAATCAGCTCGATAAGACCATATTACATAGCCTATCCAAAAGGAACAAGTTAGTAGGATGAATAGTAGTTTTTGTTGTAGTATATCCATCAATAGTATTTTGCCTAAACCCGTGATGATCGCAGCAATAATTTCAAATAGGTGTTTGTCTCTGGGCATTTCAAGTTGTTTTGCTTGTGAATTTAACAACCTTTGCCTTATTGATGTTGTGATAAAAGCGATCAAAAGAACATTCAAAAAGTATAAAAAAGGCACAAGCATAAAAAATACTCATGCCTTAAACATACCTTATATTTCTAATTCTCTAAAAGAATTTTTATTCATCGAATATTAAAGCTAGTGTAGCACCTTATATGATGATGCTACACTAAACTAAACATAGCTTGATTAGATAGCCCTAATTAATCCATTTTCACAAACTTCAAGTATTGCGTTTGACTTGCCCCTTCCAAAGCAATGATATACATACCACCTTTCAAGTCAGCAATATTTAGTACTACTGTCTCTTGTGTCGTATTAATCTTTTGCTTTAATACTACAGCACCATTCATGGTCATCACTTGTAAATGTTGGAAAGCATCTGTACTAAAGTCAACTTGTAAACTTTGTGTAGCTGGGTTAGGATATAAACGAGCATCAACAGCTTCGTGTACTTGATCAACACCCGTTTTTGCCGCTTCACCACTTACGATATTGACCGTATAATCTTCCACTTCACCATAAGTAAAGCCACCACAAGCATTGGCATAACCACCATACTTCATAGTGATACGCATACGAGTACTACCTAAAGTGGCATTAAAAGGAACGGTAAAGTCAATACTAATAGCATCTTTTCCTCTATCCTGAGCAGCTAATTCACCAGCATCATCAAAGTCACCGTCACCATTATAGTCAATCCATACTGACCAGTATTCGGTATAAGAACCACCACTATAACCAGCCAATAAGTCAATCGTTTGACGACTATTTAGAGCTAGATCTGTACTTTGAACAGTATAATCTACATAACCATCAGAACCTGCTGTTTCATTGCGAATATCTCCTAATGCAACAGAAGCAATATATTCATATTTGGTCTTTTGAGAACTAGCGATACAATAGGTAATTACACAAGGTTCACAATCTCTACCACCACAATCTCTACCAGTCTCATCTCCATTTTGGATACCATCATCACAAGTAGGCTCTACTGGTTCAGGTCCTCCACCTTCATCTTCACCAAATACAACAGTATAATCCTCAAATTCTCCATAAGTAACATTAGCACAAACACTAGGACTAGAACCATAAGACATACCTATACGTAGCCGCTTATTGCCATCTACAACAGTTGCTGGAGTGGTGAAGGTGATGCTTTGGTCATAACGACCGTCAACAGTACCGACGTTTTCTCCAGTATCATCAAAATCACCATCTTCATTATAGTCAATCCATACTGACCAGTATTCTCGATAAGCTGTACCAGCATAACCTGGTGTTAGATTAATAGTATATTCTGTTGCAGCCTCTAAAGTTGTAGAAAGATTGGTATAATCACCATAACCGCCATCATTACCTGATTGATTATTTAAGGTAGCTAATTGGATCGTTTGGATGTATTCATAGTTGGTGCTATTTCCTGAAGCAGCACAGTAAGTTACAGGAACAATACCTTCACATTCTCCATCTATCCATTCAACACCAGCGCAATCCGCTTCACAGGAGTTATTATAAGTGATGCCATCTGCTCCACAAACAGGTTCAACTACTGCTGGACAAACACATTCCTCTTCACAAGCAGCAGCACAGTCTTGAATGGTTTCAATAAGTGTTGCCTCTTCAGGGAAACCAGTACATCCTTCTCCTAAATTACCAGCAATTCCTCCAAAAGAACAGATCTCATTACCCTCACAGTCATATAAAATAGATAGTGCATCTGCAACAATATTACAAAGCTCTACAAAGTATACTGTTTCTCCATTGAACTCATACTTCATAATTAAGATACATTCGCCTGTAGGTAAGTTATCCTCAAAAGTACAAACCGTTTCACACGCTCCTTGTGTCCATTCTACCTGAGCACAATCTGCCTCACAAGAGTTATTATAAGTTACTCCATCTGCACCGCATACAGGATCGACTACTGTTGGGCAAATACATTCTTCCTCACACGCTCCTTGTGTCCATTCTACCTGAGCACAATCTGCCTCACAAGAGTTATTATAAGTCACTCCATCTGCACCGCATACAGGATCAACTACTGCTGGACAAACACAATCATCCTCACAAGCAGGATCACATGTAGTAATCACTAGTGGATTCGTTGCTTCATTCAAGAACCAAGGACAGCCTTCTCCTGTATTTCCAGCGATACCTCCAAAAGAACAAACTTCCGTACCTTTACAATCATACAAGATCGACAAACCATCAGCAATCGCACCACAAGGCATTTCGTAGTAATAAAAGTTTCCTTGATATTCATAACGAATACGAGAAGTACAGGTAGGTGGTAAAGTAGCTTCAAAAGCACAGGCACCTCCTGCTGGTTCTACTTCATCATCAAAGGTAATGGTTACACTATCTTGATCGTCTTCTTCTTCCACATTATTATTAGGCGTAGAGTCTTCATCTTCTTGGTCTACTGCAACAATTTCTGCGGTATTGAGAATCGGTTCACTTGCATCCAACACAATAACTTCTAATAAAATAGAAACACTATCACCAGCTGCTAAGTCACCCACATTCCATAAACCAGTATTGGCATTAAAATCTCCAAAAGCACTAAATAAACTTACAGAAGATGGTAAAATATCTTCTACAAAAATGTCAGTCGCATCAGCAGGGCCATTATTGAATACAGTAAGCGTATAAGCAATGGCATTTCCAGAAATAGAGGTGATTTTTTCTCCATCTTTAGTCAATTCTAAGTCTGCACTTTCAAATAAATCAGGATTACAACAACCATTCACCACCAAACCTGCCAATTCAAATAATTGACAACCTTCTTCTAGTTGTATTCCATCAATAACCACACGCAATTCATCACCAATGAATAGATTAATTGGTGTTTCTAGTATAATTTGTTGAGCGGTAATTTCATCAGCAGGAATAGTTCCTAATTGTGAAGCAACCTTGATCCCATTTCTATAAAATTCAACCACATAAGGACTGGTATCTGGACAATCTGCATTATTGGCAGGTCCTCCAGCAGTTGCGATATTGATCGGATAAACAAATTCTGCATTGACATCCGTTACCAATACATTTTCTGTAGCAGTTAAAGTAAAATCCCAATCCGTTAATTGAGTCTGAATGCAAATAATACCGTCATTACAAGAAGCAAACTGAGGTCCTTCAGTTGGTTCAAGTGGAGTAGCAATTAGACAAGCAGCCGTTTGCGTAGGATGAAAACTGTCATTTGGATCATCACAATTACCAGAATAAACCACTAAAGATTCCCCACATTCATTGATCGGAACAGGACTACAACAACCATAAAGAGCTAAACCTGCCAATTCAAATAATTGACAGCCTTCTGTTGCTTGTAGACCCGAAATGACTACAGTTAACTCATCATCTGCATCTAAATTGATCGCTGTTAATGGACTGATAATCAAAGTTGTGATTTCATCAGCAGGAACATTATTGCCTGTAGAGGTTAATAATTCGCCATTAACATAAAATTCTACCTCGAATGGGAAACTATCTGGGCAGGTATCATCATTAGAAGGTCCACCAGCTGTTCCCAAAGTAACGGGATATAAAAATTGAGCATCAATTTCATTAATTTCAATAGGTGTATTTGCAGTAAAAGAAAAGTCCCAATCTGTAAGTTGACTTTGAATACAAATGATTCCTGCATTACAAGAAGCAACAGATGGGCCTGCGGTTGGTGCCAACTGTGTTACATTAGACAAGCAAGAAGCAATTTGCGTAGGATCAAAGCTATCATTCGGATCATCACAGTTTCCAGCATAGACCAATAATGGATTACTACATGTTGCTACTTCGCCTGCTTCACAACAGCCAAAGACATCAAATCCAGCCAATTCAAATAATTGACAATTGGCATCTATTTGTAAACCTGAAATTCTAACGGTCAATTCTTGACCAGTTGATAGGTTAAGTGGAATTAGAGGGACAATTTCGATTGGGGTAATGGCATCAGCAGGAACATTGCCTACTGTAGAGGTTAGTAAAATACCATTAATGTAAAAAGAGGCTTTGTAAGGAAAGTTAGTAGGACAATTACTCGCATTCGCAGGACCGCCAGCAGTTGGATTGTTGATTGGGTAGAGAAATTCCCCCACCATTCGACTTACTTGGAAGTCTTCATTGGCAGTAAGGATAAATTCCCAATCAGAGTTAAGCGTTTGAATACAAATAATATCATTATTACAAGACGCATAAGGATTAGGACCTGCTGTTGGATAAAGTGAAGATGCACTCAAACAGTTCGCCTCATTAACTGGATGGAAACTGTCATTTGGATCATCACATGTTCCTGTGAAAGTCACCAGTAAATTATCGCATTCTTGGGCATGTGTTGCTGTTATATTAAATGTACATAAGCAAAAGGAAATAATAACGAAAGAGAGCAATATAGGTGAAATAATTTGTTTTATTTGTACTTGTAAATCAAACCATGAAAATAATTTAAGCTTATTGGTACTTTTAGTTAATAAGCTTCTGGCATTTGTTGTGTAGGTTAGTTGTTTCATAATTCAAATTTAGTAGTTCACATTCAAAGCCAGTCAAATATTTTATTTGACTCCTGCTTTTTTAGTGGTGTGTTTAGATAATAAATGTACAGCTCCTTAGTATTTGTGAATTGGATGTTTGTGAGAAGGGCAAATTCTACGAGAGTAGCATATACCATAAGTACACAAAATGATAGGTAGGTAATTGATGAATCTATGGTGTAGTACTACTATTTCTTTATGGATATTAACTTATATTAAATAGTGATTTTGCTTGAAGCTAAATAGCTGATTGTAATAAACAAGTGCTTTTAAATGCAGGTAGATTATGCAATAGATATAGTTAAAACCTATAAATATACCCTTCTACAAAGTATTATTGCTACTTATAAACAATAAGCATTATTTAATGGATATATGGTATAACTAAAACGAAATAATAGGAAGAGTTATGATTATGCTCTAAAGGGTTAAGTTGACTTATATATATTTTGCTGAAAATGTCTTTTGAGTAAAAAATCTATGCCGCTTTATTTTTATTTGATTAGATACTTTATAAATTATTAAGAGGGATAACACAAGATATCTATATAAGGTAAGTTTGCTAGAACAAGTTGAATGAAAAACAATAAAATTATCAAAGGGTATAATTTGTCTATTTTGCAAATATAGATAATTTCTAGGAGTTTATCAAGTGCTAAAGTAAATAATATAAGAAAAAATTCAAAGTATTAAACAAGCAATGATTTAGCTAGATAACCGAATAAAACGACTTCTGATAAAATATGGACTTTACTTTTCACTATTACTATACTTACTAACGATATTAAATAGTTACTTTTTTTTTATAGATTTGCGGTTCTAAATAGCTAGATATAGATTAGAGTTTTGACAAAAAAGCAAAATGTCTTTTTCTTTTTTAACATTAAGAAGTTAAGAAAAACATTACGAGAATTAAGGGATAATGTAGCAAAATAACCTTCATTTCCTTAATTCTTCTCTTAATGTTTACTCTTTTTGTAAGCGTTTGATAACCATCATCTTTACTGATTTTAGGTTTGTCAAAACTCTAAATATAGACAAGGTGTTAAATAGTTGCTATAATATGATCTATTTGATTTCCTAATAGTGAAAAATAGAACATAGCGTAAACATGCTGTTTTTTACTGTAATCCACCATTAATTTAATCATAAAAAAAGAATGATATGAAATTTAAAGATGTAGTAGCCATTAGTGGTATGGGAGGTTTATATGAGATGGTGAAACAACGCCCAAATGGAATGCTTGTAAGACCTTTAGGAGGTACCAAAACGCAACTGGTATCGAATCGTATTCATACATTTTCCCCATTAGACAAAATATCTATCTATACAAGTAATGATACTGTAGAGTTAAAGGAGGTGATGCGAACAATCTTTAAGGCAGATATTGAAGAGGGGAAACCACCGATTGCTCATAAGTCAGGTTCTAGTGAGTTGAAACGCTATTTTAGAACAATTTTGGAAGATTATGATGAAGAAAGGGTTTATGTGAGTGATATCAAGAAGGTGATTAAGTGGTATAATCTACTTAAGGAGCATGACATCATTAATCTTGAAGATGAGCCAGAAGAGGGAGAGGAAGAAGAATAAAATCAACGATACTGAATAAAATAGCGCATCAAGGTAATATCTTGATGCGCTATTTTATTTGTGTAATATCAACTAACTGAATAATTTAGTTGAATCGATACTTGTTATAATAATCTATCTCAATTGACAATTAAATTATTCAATGCTTTTAAATCTCTAATCAATAAGCGTTTTCTATTAAAATAAATCAAATTGTCCGTTTTCAATTCATTTAAAATCGTCGTTACTGTTTGACGAGAAGTACCTGTTAGTCCTGCAATTTCTTGATGCGTGAAAAATTGCTTCACCAATAATTCAAAGCCAACTCTTTGCCCTTTTTCTCGACCTAAATCATATAAGAATTCAATAATTCTCGTTTTGGCTTTTTTAAAGACTTGTGATTCTAGTCTTTTTTGAGCAATACGTAATTTTTGTCCCATTACTTGGGTCATGGTCAAACTAAATCGAGCATCTTTGTGCATCAATTCTTGAGCATCTTTTAGACGAATTGTATACAACTCTGTTACTTCCATTGTTTGAGCAAACTCACCACGTTCTCTCTCACCCAATAGACCCATTTCACCAAAAATATCACCTGTTTGTGCTATGGTTTTAATGATTTCTTTTCCTTCTGGTGAATAAGCTCCAGTCTTTAGTCTTCCTTTTTTAACTACATATACTTTGGATACATCATCTGAAGGAAAGTAAATGAAAGAACCTTTAGAGAATTTTCGGATACTGATTTTATGGTTGTCACTAATTGCAATTAAATCATCTAAAATATTACTTAAATTGATTAATGCTGGGGCTGGATTCAAAATGGTACTCATAGTGCTTGATTTTAAAAATTTGCAATTGCTATTTGGAGTTTATCAAAAAGTATTGATTGCTATCAAAAAAGAGCAATCTTGCTTTTTCCTCCTTTCAAGTACTAAATTCACCAAAATGTATCACAAAAGTTTCACAAAGAAATAGAAAGAGTATAAAGTGGCGGACATATTTGAAATATATTTTTTTTACTATTGGTTAATCCTTGTAAAATAAGAACCTATGGAACATGCTATTATTTGGTTTTCAGCATTTTAAAGCCATAAAAAAATATAAAATGATTTTTTCAGACAAAAAGTAAGATTATTTTACAACTATACTTCTTTACCATATTACAAGGAATTAGTTTACTTTTTATTGTTAATTAATCCGTTACCTATGCTACTGGAACTTTATTTTTGATAATAACTTCTTTATAAATCGGTAAATTAAAAGAAAAAGTTGTACCGACTCCTTCTTTACTATCAATAGAAAAATCGGCATCATGTATTTCTAGTATTCTTTTAACTATAGACAAACCTAAACCCATTCCCTTAAGATTTTGATTACTCCGATCATGGGTGTGATAACGATCAAATATACTATTCATATCCGCTTCACTAATGCCAATACCAGAATCAATAATTTTAACAGCAACTGTTTCTTGATGATGCCGAATATCAACTTCTACTGTTCCTTGATCTGGGGTGAATTTGACCGCATTATCTAGTATGTTCTGAAAAACACGCTCTATTAGGGCAATATCTGCTTCGATTAAGGGAAGATTAGGGGCGCAATTCATACTTAGTTGAATATTTTTCTTTTGAGCAATAACTTGATAACCTTGTGCAATATCATGTGCCAACTCATGAATAAAAAATGGTTCTTTTCTTGCTTGAATCTGGTTGGCTTCCAGTTTAGAAAATTCAAATAACTCTGTTACCAATTTGCGAAGCTTCTCTGTACTTTTTAGAATCGTCTGAATATAATTATTACGTTCTTGGCTACTAATGTTATCTTTCTTAATAATTAAAGTCTCAATATAACCATGAATCACCGCCAAAGGAGTCCTTAAATCATGGGATACATTAGCAATCAATTCTCGTCTAAATTTCTCAGAAGCTTTTAACTGTTTTATATTCCCCACAATCGTATCTGCCATACGATTAAATGTATTGGATAATTCTCGCCATTCACCTTTTGAGTTGACATTGATTCGAGCATCCAAATTCCCTTTTGAAAATTGTTTTACTGTATTGACAATAACCCGCAAATTTCTGGTCAAATACCAGATCAAAAGCATTCCCATAATGAGTGAAGCAATCAATGCAATGACCATATTTCTAATCGCCAAACGTTGGTAATAGCTCGCCATCAGGGTTTGTACTGCATTGTCATGTTCTGCGCTACCTAGTACCACATATACATAACCCGCTTTATCTTTGGGGCTATCATAACGAGCAGCAGAAAAGACCTTATCTTCGCCTGTGCGAGGGTCATCTGCTTTGACACAAAGAGCCCCCTTCGTTTCTATAAACTTATCTAAGCACTCTAAATGCTTGACCTTATTAGTTTGCAAAACACCATTATCCTCTAAATTAGTTTGTTTAACCGTACCTGCACTATCTAAAATATAGACGGTAATGCCTGGATTGAAGGCGGTTAAGTGCATCATAACCGTCTCAATTGCCTTTGTTCTTTTTTCAGGATTACCATTTAAGGTATCCGTATATTGATCAATATGCTCTACAATATTATCTGCTAACTCTGCATAAATAGCTTGATTCTGTTCTTCTATATACATTTCTGCTGTACGAGAAGTAATATAGATATAAGCAAAGCCTACAACTATCAAAATAAGCATGAACAAAACAGACATGCGCCAGTAAAGACTGTGGATGATCTTATTCAGTAGAGAAATTTCTGTATCGTGTGGTGTCATATATTCAAAATAAACTCGGTTGAAAAGGGGTAGTAGGTGCTGTGTATTATTAAAAGAAGAATTAAGGGTATTAAGTGTTTTTTAACACCATTACATTACTCCTTAATGATCTTAATGTCTCTACGCTTTTTACAAACATACAAAGAAGCAAGAAAGACACTTTATTCTGTAAAACGATAACCAACCCCCCAAGTAGTTAAAATATACTTAGGATTATTCATATCAGGTTCGATTTTGGCCCTCAAACGATTAATATGGGAATTTACCGTATGCTCATAGCCATTATATTCATATCCCCAAATCAAAGTTAATAAACGCTGTCGAGAATAGCTTTTTCCTGGATTAGAAGCCAACAAATAAAGCAAATCAAACTCTTTTGGTGTTAACTCTACTCTTTCCTGATTTAAAGAAACCTTCCGCAATTCCGCATCAATGATCAAAGCCTCATAACTCAGCCTTGTCTTAGGGGTATTGGCAATCGCAATCTCTTCGGTTGTTAATTCTATGCGTCTAAAAATGGCCTTAACCCTAGCAATAAACTCCCGAATACTGAAAGGTTTGGTTAAATAATCATCTGCACCTGTTTCTAAACCCATAATCTTATCTATTTCATCAGATTTGGCAGTCAACATCAATATAGGCGTACTAATACTACGACCACGTAAACGACGACAAAT
The DNA here is from genome assembly GCA_020628015.1 of Bacteroidota bacterium. Taxonomy (GTDB): domain Bacteria; phylum Bacteroidota; class Bacteroidia; order Chitinophagales; family UBA2359; genus JAHDFT01. The sequence continues at coordinate 3,479 of JAHDFT010000077.1, read as the reverse complement.
CTCCATGCCCTCCATACTAGGAAGCATCAAGTCAAGAATAATCAATTCATATTTTTGTTGAAGTGCCTGCTCTAAGCCCTTTTTACCATCAAGTCGTGTCGTCACCTTACAACCTAAGTCTTTCAAGTGAATAGACAATAGATCAATAATTTGAGCATCATCTTCAATAATTAAAACTTGCTTCATAATTTAAGGCTTTATTGCAAATATAAGAACTTAGCATTATGTAGAATGTATTCGTTGTGACGTTTGTATCTAAATGATTAGAAAATAAACATTTCAATTAGATCGGCAGGAATTTCGAGGGGCAAATAGAGATAATTAATATATTATAGCGTTATTTTTTAGCTGTTTTTTAATCCAAAAAACTTAGATCAAAAAACAAGTACACAACTTACTGGATAATGATCAGAATAATCTGCCTCAATAATATCAAATTCTTGAATCTCTACAGAAGGTGATGTAAGTATATAATCAATACGAAAAGAAGGCAAAGGACCACTATAAGTGCCACCAAAACCAAAGCCTTTTTTCAAGAACGCATCTTGTAAATTGTCGGCAATTTTATGGTAAGCATAAGAAGCAGGGGTGTCATTAAAGTCACCACAAACAACGACTGGATGTGGAGAATTAGCTATTGCTTCTGCCATCACTTCCGCCTGTGTACTCCGCTTAATATAAGCATTACGCAGCTTCTTCAAAATAGACGAGGAAGACTTTAAATGATCTGGCTCCTTACCCTTTTTATCCGATTTTTTACCTGTAGCTTGATCTCTCAGACTTTTCACATATTTCATATCCTCTCGACCTAAATGATAAGACTGAAGATGTCCATTAAATAAACGAATAGTTTTGTCTTGAATGGATATATCGGTGAAAGTGGCTACATTGAGTTTGGGATTCTCAAAATTCAGTTTATTGGTTTTGACAATAGGATATTTAGAAAAAACAGAGATGCCCCAATGGTCTTTTTCTCTTAATGTAAGCGTTTTTTCAAAATGATGATGCTTGAATCCAAGTAATTTTTTGATATGCCCAATATTCTCGAACTCCCCACCATCCTCCGAATAAAATTCCTGAAAACAAATAATATCTGGTTCTTCTTTTTGGATTAAATCCAGCATTTTATTACGAGAGTCAATATTTTCATTCCAGTTGTAGAGGTCAAAATTTTGTACATTATAACTCATAATTTTAACCGCATTATCTGGCTCTTGACTAGGAGAACTAAACAAATTAAAGGCAAAAGAATGAGACAATAAATTCCATCCTAATACAACAACGATAAGTGAAAAAAGAAGATAAGCACTACGCTTTAATAACCAGTATAAGATAAAAATACAGTTAATAAAAAGGGCAAAAGGATACAATAACCCTAAGATAGACACAAACCAAAATTGTTGTGGATTAACAAAGGGAGCAGGGTAGGTTATCAACAGCAATAAAGCTGCCAATAGGTTAATTTGAAAGATGATTCTATCTAAAAAGCTTTGTTTCATGGGTAGCTATACTACACTAAGATAATAGTAGTTAGTGTGAATGAAAGAGTTAGTTTTTGTTGAAATACATTATTGTGATAGTGATGCCTGTGTGATTTTTTAATTGACCCTAATTTTATTCTTCCTTGCTAACCCTAAATAAAAAATCCTTTTCTTCTTTACTTAAACTATCATAACCCGCTTCTCGAATTTTATCCAAAATAGCGTCAATTTGTTCTTGCTTGGAAGCGGATGTGCTAGAAGCAGAGGACTGATAATAACTCCCACTAGCATCTGTATTTTTATATACTTTCTTAGGACGTGGCTTACGTATTCTAAAGAAAACAGCAATTCTATCTACTAGATTGTTTAACCAAGCAGACCAGTCCACTCCTTTCTGTAATTGATTGATAAAAAGAAAACCAAACATCGCTCCACCTAAATGAGCAATATGCCCACCAGCGTTACCATCTCTAGGCATCATCGCCAAATCAATCAATACATAAGCAACAGCAAAATACTTGATTTTAATAGGAGGCAGTAAAATGAATTTTACCTCATAATTGGGTCGTAAAGTAGCTGCCGCAAATACAGTTGCCATAACTGCTGCTGATGCGCCCAACATTCGAGCATCAATCAGATTTTTTTGAAAAACAGGAAAAATATTATAGGCAATAATATACAAGGTTGCCCCAGCAAGCCCACCTAATAGATAGACAGGAAAAATCTTTTTATTACCCAAAAAGTCCAACAAAATCCCTCCAAATACATAGAAGAAGATCATATTGAACAGAATATGGAAAATACCATCATGCAAAAACATATAGGTCAAAATAGACCAAGGTTGTAGCAATAAGGTTTTCAGATGTGCAGGCACGCAAAATAGTTTGATAAAGTTCTCAAAAAAGGCTTTATCATCAAATAAAAAGGCAATGACAGGCAATAGAAGGTGCGTTAGTAGGAATATACCTACATTAACCATGATCAGTCGAGTGACCATATTACCTGAAGAAAACTGGTATTTTATTTCGTCTATAAAGGATCTATCTGACACTTTAGTAGATTTTAGTGTTAGTTAAAGGTTTTGGGGACTAAATAGATAATTGACAAATTCCCTACCTTCTAAACATTTCCCTCCAAGCGTTGGGATGCCAATACATCAACAAAATCAGCCCAAAAAGCATACCGCCCAAATGAGCGAAATGAGCCGTATTATCAGCAGGATTATTTTGAATGCCTAAGTAAAATTCAAAAACACCCATAATAATCACCAAATATTTCATCTTAATAGGAAACAGAAAGTAGACCAAAACGGTTTGATTAGGAAATAACATCCCTACAGCCAATAATAAGCCATAAACTGCTCCAGAAGCACCCACAACAGGTGGAAGAATATCCAATAAGCTTTGACGATATTCTCGAACAATACTTTGAGCATTTAATACAGATTCATTACTACCATTACTAGCCAGCTCGGTAATTCCATTCTTAAAATTAGCAAAAAAGTATTGGCTATCTGTTCCAGCCAATAATTTCAGATGCTCTAATGTAGGTTTCTCTATAAACTGATCCATAACGTTTAAGGTGGGATAAATATCCCACATACCAATCAAACTATATAGCAAGGCAGCTCCTAAACCTGTAAACAAATAATAAAACAGGAAACGTTTAGGTCCCCAACGTAATTCGACCATTGAACCAAACATCCACAACATAAACATGTTAAACAAAATATGCATACTATCACCATGCATAAACATATGCGTAACAATCTGAAAAGGTTGGAAATTATCCGTAAACCAGAGATGCAAACCCAAAATCTGCCGCAGATTAATGCCAAAATTTCCTGCAAAAACAAGCGTAGCGATAAAAAATAATACATTAATAATGACTAGATTTTTAACCACTTCTGTTAATGGAGGAAAACCTAATTGTCTCATACTTTTTTATTGAATTAGTAGATGTGGTAAAGTAGAAAATACTTGTGTTATTATTACTAAG
>JAHDFT010000076.1:3797-14916 GCA_020628015.1 Bacteroidota bacterium | reverse complement strand
CCTTCAGGTACCATTAATTTATTGGCTATGTTGGGTGGTTCAGAAGGTGGAACATTTACAACAGGTGCAACAAATATCACCGTTGTTAATGTGTCCAACCATATTTTAACTTATACCATTCCACCAACAGCCAATCCACCATATACAATTGAAGTAACGTACAGCTTACCACCATATAGTGGCTTGGATGCTGGAAATACTTGTAATCCTGCACCTTCTACGGCAGTAATTACGATTACAGGAGCGACAGAAACAGGTTATGATTTACCAGATTATTGGTGTGAAGCAGAGGGTATACTAGACCTCAATCAATTTACTGCGATTGGTGGAGGCGAATGGACTTTGATTAGTGGAAATGGATTGGTAGATGGTGCCGCAGGAACTTATGATCCTACTGGTGCTTATGCTGCGGCTACATCAGGTGTTGTAGCGATTCATTACCAACCTATAGAAGGCGGCTGTGGTAGCCCTTCCATAGAGTTTATAGAAGTATTTGGAGATGTTGACCCTAGTTGGAATAATCCAGGACCTTTATGTGCGGATGAATTACCATTTGATTTGACACCATTTATCACAGGCACAACAGATGGCGTTTGGGATGGTCTTGGCGTAAGTCCGACAGGTATTTTTAATCCAACAGATGAAGGAGATTATTATATTTCTTATTGTGTAGGGAGTGAGGGTTGTGAAGAATGTATGGCACATACCATTCGGGTTTATCCAGAAAGAAGTACTGATTTACGAGATGTTACCGTTTGTCGTTCGGCATCAGGAACCATTAATTTATCCGCTTTATTGGATGGCGCAACAGTAGGTGGCACCTTTACAGATGCAGGAACAGGTACCAGTTTTACTCTACCACCTGTCATCAATAATGATGTATTGACTTATTGGATCGATCCAGCAGATGGTGTAGGTCCTTATACGATTGACATTACTTATACGCTTCCACCAACAGGAGTGGGAGGAGCTTGTGATCCTGCGCCAAGTACAGCAACAATTACGATAAGCGATACCGATGAGACAGGTTTTGATTTACCAGATTTCTGGTGTGTAGCAGATGGGCCACTTAATTTGGATAACTATACAGCCATTGGTGGAGGCTTTTTCTCTGATAATGACGGAACAACTTATCTACCAGGTAATGTCTATACGCCTATGAATGGAGATGGAATGGTTACTATTTTATACACACCAATAGCTGATGGTTGTGGTGTGCCCTCCTCACAATTTATTCAAATACTGGATGATGTTGACCCAAGCTGGGATAATCCAAATCCATTGTGTAGTGATCAATTGCCATTTGATTTAAATCCAACGATTACAGGAGATACAGGCGGACAATGGTATTTAGATGGGGTGCCTTTTGATGGCATTATTCCACCTATTTTCCCTGACTTATATACCGTAAAATATTGTGTTGGTACAGCACCTTGTGAAGAGTGTTTGACCCAGTTTATAGAGATTTATGCTGCTGTAGATGCGACTCTTAATGATGCAACAGTTTGTGCTGGCTCTTCTGGGCAGTTTGATTTAACAAGCTTATTTACTAATGGTGCCACAACCGATAATTATAATGGCATCTTTTATATTGACAATGTATTTAGTGGAACGGGAATTATTGCAGGAGATGTATTTACCTATGATCCAGCAGGTGATTTCCCAATTGTCATAGATGTAGAGTATATTATTGGAGCTGCTAATATGGTTGGGACAAGTTGTTATGCAAGAGATATGGCTACACTAACCATTATCGAACAACCAGATGCTTCCTTTGATCTACCTTCTTCCTTCTGTCAAAAAGCACTTAATGGAACGACGAATATTTATGACCTTAATGAATATTTGACAAGCACAAATGATACCTATACAACCGCTGGAGGACCAACAAGAACTTGGATTATACTATCTGGGCCTGCTTCAGTCAATCCAGATGGAACAGATTTTACCCCACAAGGGCTAGGATTAGTAAGCGTAGAATTGACAGAGGTATTTGAAATGAATGGAGTAGCATGTGTGGATACTTGGACGGAGTTAATTAGTGTAGTTAATTGTAATGGTTGTCCACAAATTGCAGATGTAGCGATTAATAGCCTAACAACTGGTGATAATGATGCGATTTGTGAAAATACGGATGCTTTTGATGTGACCGCTTACTTTGGTAATAATGTACCATTGGGAACACAAGTGAATTTTGGATATGTAGTAAATAATACTGAGGTAGATCCTTATGCTGGTGGCTTGACCCCATTTGCAGGCACTTCGATTGCTTTTGTAGAAGACATAAGTGGTACTGGAAATGGTCCATTTGTAGCCACACTTAGTGAAACGAACTTACAAGCAGATGATCAAGTGGTAGATTGTGAACCTTTGAATTATATTGTTTATGCCTATTTGGATGATCCAAGTGGATTTTCTCCACCTTGTAGCCCAATTGCTGTAACCAATATCACCGTATGGCCAGATCCTTCAGAAATGGATGTGGTGACTACTACAACTTCTAGTGCTTCGGGCAATTGTATTACCCATTTCCGACTTAATCCACCTTGTGATAATTATGGTTTTACCATTAGTCCAGCAATCTTTGTTCAAGAAGAAGGCGAAACAGCTACTACAGTAGAATTATCGGTAAGTGGAGGCGTAGGCAATCCTTGTGGAGTCATGACTTTTGAAGTAGCGATTCCAACTTGTACGACTTGTCCAAGTTTCTATGATTTACAAGCTTCCCAAACAGATGTATGTGATGGATTAATTGATTTTACCCTCTATGCTGATCCATTATTAGAAGGAGCTTTTATTAACTTTGGTTATACTATAGCTCCTTTAACGGCTGATCCAGCGACAGGAGCAGGAGTCATTACGCCACTTGACGGAGCTAATGGTGGTGGCTTAAATAATGGAGGGAATGCAATGGTAAGTGATTTAGGAAATGGTGTATTTGGGGCATTTTTACCAGATGGAGAATTTCCAATTCCTGATGTAGCGAATGGATTATGTGAGCCGATTATTTATAATGTTTATGCTTATTTGGCAGATCAAGGTAATGAGGCAATTGAGGCATTTTTACCAGATAATTGTACACCTGTGTTGGCTACTACGATTACGGTTTGGCCAGATCCAGCAAGTGTGGTCGTTATTCCTGAAGCTACAAATGATTGTGTCACTACTTTTACGACTAATTGTATTAATGGTTCAGGAGGATTTGTACTAGAACCAAGTACCTATGTAGCACAACCTGATGATGCAGCTACAACAGTAGATGTATCCGTTAGTGGAGGAACAGGTAGTCCTTGTGCTGATGCAGTTTATGCGGCAGTACCGATTCCTGAATGTGATCCATTATGTCCAGATTTGACCGATTTACAACCTACTTCAGAATCTTTATGTAGTGATCAAAGAACGACTAACTTAACAGTTTATACAGAGGAATTACTAGACGGAGAATATATTAGCTTTGGTTTTACTCCTGCTAATGCACCTGGTAATCCATACAATGGTGAGATCGCTTCCTTTCCACAAATAAGTGATATACAAGTATCTGGATCACCAGGAGCAGGATATAGTGCTACAATGAATGGAGCTATTTTCCCAAAATCACAAGCTTGTGAGCCAGAAACGTACTGGGTGTATGCTTGGGTAACAGATCCTGAAAATGTAGGAGCTGTTGGGCTACCAGAAACCTGTCGCCCAATAGCGGTGGCTACTGTGACAGTTTACCCATTACCACAAAGTCCAATACCACAAACCGTTTTCAGCAATAATGGAGCTTGTATAACGACTATGATTCCTAATTGTCCAGGAGATGTCATCAGTCCTCCGATTTATGTATCGACTGAAGGAGCTTATCCTAGAGATCCAATTGAGGTAACAGTAACGGGAGCTTATGGTAATGTATGTGATACCGAAGATGCCACTTATTTGATAGGCATTCCAGTTTGTTGTCCAGAAGCGATTTGGGATGGACCAAGTAGTTTCTGTCAAGATCAAGGATTTGTAGATTTAACCGCCTACATCACCGCTCCTCAAAATGTTAATTTACCACATTTTGAAGAATGGAATATCATTAGTTCTAGTCCAATCGAGCCAATTACCGATCCGACAGCCTTTGATGTATCTAATTATCAAGGATTATTGACCATTGAATTTACAGATACTTACCTCGAAATAGGCACAGGTTTTCCTGTTTGCACGAATAAATGGACAGAAGTAATAGAGATTGTAACAGGAGGTGATGCCTCTTGGGTCAATCCTTCTCCATTATGTGAAGCTTCCCCAATGGTGAACCTAGAATATTGGGTGGCTCAAGCAGGTGGAACACCAGGAGGTGTATGGACTGGAAATGGTATTGTAGATGATCAGGATGGGACTTATTCCTTTGATCCTGGAATAGTAGGAGAAGGGGTATATAGTTGGACGTATACAGTAGGAGAACAACCTTGTCAAAAGGAATTGACGCAGACGGTTTATGTATTAGAGAAAGTAGAGGAAAGTAGTGTTGCTATTAATGATCAATCTGTTTGTTTAAGCGAAAACGATTTTGTATATAATTTACAAAGCTTATTCACCTCAAGCACTGTACCAGGAGGCACCTTTACTTTAGTGCCAGGTGGTACAGGAGTCGGCTCTATAACAGGTGATTTATTAAATGTTGTCGAAGTAGGTACTTTCCTTATTGAGTATAGTATTGGTAATCAAAGTGTGGTAGATTGTTACAGTAGTGATATTGCCGAATTAACCATACTTGATGAACCAGCCTTTATTTTTGATGCGCCAAGTACTGTTTGTGGTTTGACCGAAAATCCAATTGACTTTAGCAATTTCCTTTTTGCTGCTAATGGAGGAGGAACATGGTCAATAGTATTAGGTACAGGAAGCTTAGGAGAAAGTATTGATCCGGTGAGTGGTTTATATACTGCTGCTACACCCTTGATTGGTGATAATGGTGGTTTCAATCTACAGGAAGATTTCATTGTTGTAGCTTATTCTGAAGGAGAAGGGGATTGTTTCAAAACAGTGGAGCAAGTGGTCTTTGTCAAAGCTTGTTCTGGTGGTTTGGAAGCGATTGCATCGGCAGCAGATGCTGTTTTAGGCTTAGAAGATCCTAGAGGAAGTGTTCCGATTTGTACCGAAGATGAGAACGCTTATATGTACTTGTTCTGTGGTGCAGAAGATTGTGGTACCATTCAGGTAAGAGGAACAGGTGGAGAAGCACCTTACCAATTTGATTGGTATCAAAAGCAAAGCTCTGGTAGTTTTGTGCCTTATGGTGGTACATCATTAGTCACTAATGGTTTATATGAAGTCCAGACAGATTTACCAATGGCCTATTATATGGTCAATGTAACTGATGCGAATGGACAAATAGCGACGGTTTATTTCTTCATTAACTGTAGTGAACCAATTATTGATTTAACCATAGATGCCAGTACTGCCGTTTGTGCTGCTGATGACTTAAATGTTTCAGCTACGGTGAGTGGTTTAGAATCCATTCCATTGGCTACTGAATTTACCTGTTCTGATGGTACGCCAATTAGCTTTGATAATAATGTTTCAGGAGCGATTTACAATTGGTCGATTAGTCCTGCAAATGCGACTATTGCTGGTAATGGTGGAAATGTGGTGATTCAATTTCCTAGTAATTTGGTCGTACCAGAAACCTATGAAATCACGGTGGCTGTTTTAGATGAAACAGGATGTGCTAGTGTAGAAACAGAAACACTAACGGTTTATCCTGAATTATCAGCAGGGCAGTCAAGTGCTGCTGGTGAAGTATATTGTCAACAAGATGGGATCATTGATTTATCCTTATTAGTGGATGCGAATACAACTCCTGGTGGCGTTTTCTTTGTCAATGGGGATATGATTTTCGGGACTGATTTGGATGTGAGTGATATGGAGGTGAATGGTAGTACCTCACTAGAAATTCTTTATCAAGTAGGTAGCAATCAAGGAACCTATAACGCACCTATAGATGGTTGTATGGCTAGTACTGCATTTGTCATTAGTCTTTATGAAGGTGGAAATGCTTCTTGGATTGCGCCACCAGCTATCTGTATGGGAGAAACGATCAATTTAAATGACCTTCTAAGCAATGATGCCTCTACAAATGGTACTTGGAGCATTAGCCCGAATATAGAAGGAGTCTTGACAGGTAATTTCTTTAATCCTGCTGGACAGCCTGGTACCTACCTCGTCACTTATACTGTAGAAGGTGCAGATGGTTATTGTGATGATATGGAAACAGGGGTGATTGGGGTATTTGAATCTTTCAATGCTAATTTGAGTACAACAACAGCTACCACTTGTTATCAAGGTGGAGCCATTGATTTATCTGAGTACTTTATTACTGATGATCCAAATAATAATACCACACCTGGCGGTCAATTTATCCTTGTAGCAATAGATTATGGTAATGGAGCGATTCCATATACTGGTAGTTCTTTAATAGAAGGAACGAATTTTAGTCCAGATAATGCAACTGCGACTTACCATATTCAATATCAAGTGGTCGATGATGTAATTGAAGTACATGATTGTGGTAGTGATGCCTTTGATTTTGAATTGACTGTTGTTCCTGAACCACAAATCGGTTGGACTTTATCAGGTGTATTGTGTACGGATGATACTGTAGTAGATTTGACCAAATATCTCTACAGTTCTGGTCAAGCAGTAGATGGCATACAATACGAAATTGTTCAACCAGTTAGTGCGATTATTAGTGATCCAACTGCTTTTGATTATAGCTTATATGGTAATGAATTAACTATCCGAGTGACTGCAAATAATAATGATAATGGTTTGTCCTGCGGCGCATTTGTCGCTGAAGAAACCATTGAATTTGCATTTGATGCTTCTGCAAGTTGGCGATTACCAGCCTCTATTTGTGGAACAGATAGACTATTACTCAATGATTTATTAGAAGATTATGCAACTTCTGGTGGTATTTTCCTAGGTAATGGAGTGGTAGAAGAGGATGGTAATTATTATTTAGATCCTGCGCTTAGTGGTGCTGGATCACAATACATTAGTTATGCTGTTGGTGATGGCCCATGTAGTGCTTTTAATGGGCAGACAATTAATGTATACACCGATGCTTCTGCTAGTTTTACAGGAGAAACACCAAGTATTTGTGGGGATAATGGCAATATTGATTTGAAAGCGTATCTGAGTGCAGATGCGACTTTAGGTGGGCAATTCTATGTTAGTATTAATGGAGATTTAATGGTGCCAAATCCAGTTAATAATGGTTATTTATTATCTGAAGCAGTCAATGATTATCTCCTAGAAATTGGAGCTGATGAAAGTCAATATGAATTGACCATTACTTATGTTGTTGGTTCAGATCAAAATAATCCAGAGGCGATTAATAATGACTGTAATTCTGCTACTTCAATGAGCTTGAATTTCTACAGACATATCAATGCAGAATGGCAGAATCCAGGTCCGATTTGTAGTGATGCACCTATTATTAATTTGAATGATTATCTACCGAATACGGCAACACCTGGTGGAACTTGGGAGGGAACTTATGTAACATCTGGTGGGCTACTAGATATTCGAGATTTACAAACGCCTGCTAGTACAATGGTGACTTATGTTGTTGGTAGTGCAGAATTGGGTTGTGAAGAAGGCTTTGCCAATATGTTGGTGGTCATGGATTGGGTGAATGTTGATGTTAGAGAAATAGAGGTAATTTGTAGCAATAGCACAAGTATTGATCTCAATAACTATCTCACCGAACAAGCAACCCCTGGCGGAAGTTGGACTGGTGCTGGAGTAACAGGAAATGCTTATTTCAATCCATCTGGTTTAGAAGGAGAGTATATGCTTAATTATGCTGTAGGTATTGGGGGATGTAACGTCTCTAAGGATGTCAAAGTTGTAGTCTTAGATTATCCAGAGGCGGATTGGACTTCTCCAGGGCAGGTTTGTGAAGGAGATGGAGTCATTGATCTGAATGAATATGTGGTGGGTTATAAAAATGGTACTTGGTCTGGTGAAGGGGTAAGTGGTTCTATTTTTAATCCAGAAGGTTTAAGCGGACCAATTGAAATCCGCTACGATATTAATAATGGAGAATGTGTAGAATCTATTGCACAGATCATCTATGTACTAGAAAAACTAGATCCATCTTGGCAATTACCAAACAATATTTGTGCAGGAGCTGACCCGATTCGACTTAGCGATTATGTCGATGGTGTCGAAGGAGGCATCTGGACTGGTGAAGGAGTGGTAGATGGACTATTTGACCCTAAAGGATTATCAGGTAGTTACCTCATTAATTACCAAGTAGGTTCTAATAAGTGTAATAACCGTTTATCACAAGTAATTGAAGTCTATAGTGAAATCAATACGCAATTAGAAGCAGAAGTCATTTCTATCTGTGGAGGTCTAGGAGCTGAGGCACCTAATTTGGTGGCTTATGGGCAATTATCTAGTGATTTCTATTGGTATGCTGATGCAACAGGTACGGAGTTATTGAAGGTTGATGAAGGCAATACGCTTGGTGTATCTAACTTTGATCCGAGTCCTTACCTTAGTGGAGCAGGTGTTTATCATTTCTATGTAGAAGAAGTAGCAGCAGGAAATTGTGGAAAAGGAACATTACAGGAAGTAAAGGTGAATATTTCATTAGAAACCTTAGAAAAACCTGAGCTGATTGCTAGTTCTATAGTGAGTAGAAAATGTGTAGGAGATGGGAATTTCCTCATTAAATTGCCAGAAAATCCAAATGTAGTTTATGAATGGTATTTGGATGCTGATTTACAAGAGGCTGCCAATCCACCAACAGGTCATAATTTTATTCCAGTTGAGGTGCCATTAGGAGATACGAAGTATTTTGTTGTTCAAAAAGATATAGTGACAGCTTGTACAAGTGAAGTCTTGGAAGTGCCTTTAAACTATACCTCTGGTATACAAATTAGGGATAATGAGGTAGCTGTTGAATGTGATTTGAATAAGGAATTTTATCAGGTGAGTTTCCAGATTCAAGGTGGTGTAGACTTACAGTTAACAGGTATTGGCGGTACATTGGATAGTGATGGCTTCTTTACCAGTCTACCAATTCCAAATGGAGAAATTTACTTCTTCACCGTTACCGATCTATCTAATTGTGGAGTAATAGAGCTACAAGGCTTTAAAGATTGTGGCTGTGACTTGAGAGATTGGCCAGGTAATTTGGTGATTGAAGATGATTCTGATATTGCTGGTAGAACCTTTGGAACACAGAATATTATTGGTTTATGCGCTTCTGGAGCAGTTAATGTAACCGTTAGAGATGAGCAGATTGTAACAGATGGTTATGAATTAGGCTTTGTCTTGCATGATAGCCCAGATGGTAATCCAATGAATGGAACGATCTACGATTATAATGTAGATGGGGAATTTGAGAACACGGATGGAGATTATCCAGCCGAAGTGCAATTATTTATTACGCAAGTGATTTCTGAGGCTCCATTTGGAGATAATTTCGAGGGGGCTTGTGATAAATATGGGGATGGTTCCGTTGCCCTTGTTTTTGAGGCTCCAATTGCAATGAGACATCATATTATTTGTGCAGATAATGAGCAACTATTTTATGTTTATCTATTTGTAGAAGGAGAGGATGGCCCTTATACCGTTGATGGGGATATGGAAGGAACAGTAGTGGACGGTGAACCTTTAGTATTGGGGCCATTTATCAAGGATGAACAGGTGAATGTGACTGCTACAGATGTGAATGGCTGTTCAACGGCTTATAGTGTGGATGTTGTAGGTTGTACTAAGTTGAATGTAGCCTTGGTAGAGTTTGCTGGTGAAATAAAACCAGAAGGCAATGAATTGACCTGGATCACCACAAGTGAAATTAGTATTGATGCTTATTTATTGCAACGCTCTACAGATGGGCAGCATTATGAAACGATTGTTAGTGTTGATCCGAAGGGTAGTGATGCACTAGGAGCAAGGTATGAATTCTTAGATAAGTACATTTCGATTGGGGTAGTTTATTATCGTTTAGTAGAACTTAATATGAGTGGTCAGGAAAATAATTTAGGTTTGGTATCCTTGTATAGAGGAGAATTAGGTGTAGACCATTTCGAGATCATTAATCTGTATCCGATTCCTGTTGCCAAAGATTTGCATATTGCTTATGAAGCAAAAGAAGCATTGACTGCACAAGTTCGTTTGTACAATCTGCAAGGACAATTGATCCAAGAGTATAACTTAAATGCAGATTCGGGAGCCAATGAATGGATATTGGATTTGACAGGCTTACCTCTAGGTAACTATTTCTTGAATGTCTTTGATGGGCAAAAGACTACTGTGAAAAGGTTTGCCAAAGAGGAATAGCAGCTATAATAGTCAGGATTAAATGGACTATTGTAGGAAGAAATTAGGAATGATATTTATTATTTTATTTTAGGGAATGTTTGCTTTAATGCTAACATTCCCTTTTTTATTTTATCAGTACAATATCTATAACATATTGTTGTAAATGAGGATGTTTGTGAAAAATATGCATTTATTTTTGGGTATTTTTTAGGGGATTTACACAAAAATGTTATTATTACTGGTACTCGTTAACCATTTTTTGTTTTTAAATCAAACTTATGTTATCAACAAGAGTAAAAGATGTCATTAGGGACATTCCTGACTTTCCGAAACCTGGTATTATTTTCAAAGATATTACACCCCTTTTTTTGGATGCAAAGCTATCCGAAGCCATTAGCGACGATTTTGTCCAACATGCCCGATCCCTCAATGTAAATGCCATTTGTGGCGTGGAGAGTCGAGGCTTTTTATTTGGAACCATCATCGCTCAAAAACTAGGCGTTCCTTTTATTTTGATTAGAAAAAAAGGAAAATTACCTGGTACTACGATTGCTTATTCCTATGATTTAGAATATGGCTCGGCAACGATTGAAATGCATCATGGGGATTTACCCAAAGGTAGTCGTGTCTTGATACATGATGATTTATTGGCTACAGGTGGGACAGCGGTAGCTGCTGCGGAATTGGTGAAATTGGCTGGCTCAGAAGTAGCTGCTTTTTCTTTCATTATCAATCTTTCCTTTTTAAATGGGGAGGAGAAGCTTAAAAAGCATACGGATGAGGTGTATCATATTGTGAGTTATTGATT
>JAHDFT010000076.1:0-3697 GCA_020628015.1 Bacteroidota bacterium | reverse complement strand
GATCAAATTTTTGCAGAACAACAAAAGCAACCCATTTCCTTTCAAGAAGTTCAGGAAATAATGACAGATGAGCCTTGGGAGCAATCGTTGGAGGAATTGTTGGAGACGCTGGATTAATTAATACTTTTTTATAGACATCATCACGAAAATCATCCCTCCCTAATATTTATACTTTCATCTCCCAAAAGTAAAATGGATACATAATTCAGTAAAATGGCTAAGTTAGACTATTCCAAAGGACTTATATTTGTAGCATAGCTCCTTAACAAATACAAATATTATATTATTATGTTCGGAAAAGCAATATCTAACTTAATGATTCAGCCAGGTAAATCGCCTGTCTTTGAAAAACCAGACAAATATGGTTTAGCCTATGAAAATGTTACCTTTAAAGCCAAAGATGGTGTCACGCTATCTGCTTGGTTGATTAAAGGAGGGACAGATAAAGTGATTATTCAATCTCATTTTGGGGTGCAATGTTCTCGATGTGGCTTTACCCAAGAAGGAAAAGGATTAATGAAAAATGCCCTCTGGACAAGTGATATTCACTTCTTGGAACAAGCAAAATATCTAGTAGAGGCAGGTTATTCGGTATTGATGTATGATTTGAGAAATCATGGGGATAGTGGAAGAGGTACAACACCTTGGGTAACTTGGGGTACAGAGGAAAGAAAAGATGTGCTGGCTGCGGTTGATTTTATTAGCAATCACGCTCATTATGCCAATGCCAGTATTGGTTTATTGAGTATTTGTATGGGAGCTGCGTCTAGCACTTTTGCTTATGGATTAGAATCTAGTTTGAAGGCCAATTCAAAGGTCAAAACTATGATTGCCATTCAGCCATTGACTTATGATTATTTTGTCAAGGCAATGGGAATGCCTAATTTTTTGGTAAATAGTGGCAACAAGTACAATCAAGAAGAACGAGGCGTAAACCTTACAGGAGATTCCTTTTTACCTTATGTAAAAGATATTACTGTTCCTACTTTAGTTATTCAAAATCGCAATGATCCAATGACTAATTTGGATATGGTCAAGCAATATTACAATGATTTAACAGTTGAAAAAGAAATGTTGTGGTTGGATTTACCCAAGAAAAGAGGAGCCGCTTATGCTTGGATTGGAGAAAATGGAAAAAGCATTTTGGGATGGTTTGATAAATATATGAACTAACAATAGATTAAAGGAACAGCTAAAAAATAGCATCCAGCTTATGAAAGAAATCATTAGAATAAAATCCATTAGTGAAGTCCATACTTTTTTGGGTTTAAAGAAGCCCAAACATCCTTTGGTGTCTGTTTTACCTATTGATAAACGAATGCTTAATTTTGATTATGGTGATCATCGTTATACTTTCGATTTTTTCCAAATCAGTTTAAAAATAGGCATCAAAGGTACCCTTATTTATGGTAGAAACTCCTACGATTTTCAAGAAGGAACCCTCACCTTTATGAAGCCAAATCAAGTGATCAAAGTAGAAAAAAATGAGGAATATGAGGCGAATGCTAGTGGCTGGACTTTATTGTTTCACCCAGATTTCATCCGAAAATCGGAATTGGGATTAACTATTGAACAATATTCTTTTTTCAACTATTCGGTTTATGAAGCACTACACCTATCTGATGATGAAAAACAAACATTGACTGAGCTGGTACAAAAAATCGAAAAAGAATACCATCAAAACATTGATCGTTACAGCCAAGAAATCATCATTGCCAATATTGAGATGATTTTGAAATACTGCAAACGTTATTATGACCGCCAGTTTTATACTCGTACCAATCTCAATAAAGATTGGATTGCAAAATTCGAGCAGTTAATGAGTGATTATTACCATTCTGAAAAACCACAGGCATTAGGCGTTTTATCAGTAAAATATTGCGCCAATGAATTAGCCATGTCTTCCAATTATTTAGGTGATTTAATCAAAAAAGAGACAGGCAGAAGTGCCAAAGATCACATTCAAGATTACATTATCGAAAGAGCAAAGACCCAAATTATAGGCTCCAATGCATCTGTAAGTGAAATAGCTTATAGTTTGGGATTTGAATATCCACAAAGTTTTAATAAGCTATTTAAGGCTAGAACAGGAATGAGTCCAAGAACGTATCGAGGGATGAACTAGCAAGATATTACTAATCCATGCTCGGTGCATCTCCTCCGCAAGGATTCCCCACAACACCTAAACAACAAGGATTTTCATAAGTAATATCATAACCACAATCTATTATATTTGTTATTGCTTGATTGGTCATTATAGGCGGCATGACTACACCACCACCAATAAATACAATATCAGCAAAACAGTGAATCATCTCTCCTGGAACATGTGTTCCATAGGTTTTCACCGAAAAACTCACCGAGCCACAAGTCTCCTCATAGGCATAAAAAGAATTGTTATCCATTTGTTGCAAGCCAGGAAGGTTGATACACTCAAAATTAAACTGTGCTTCATCCATATGTGGACGTAAAAGCGTTTGTGGACAATGATGGCTTTTGTCTACAACATGGGTTAATGGAGCGTTTAAATTAGGGTCTAATAGAAAAGCTAAAATTTCTATATCCTCTGCAAAGAAATCCCCTTCATTGTGAAAATTTACGGTATAAATCAATTCCTCCTGATAAGGATAGACCAAAGGAATCTCCATACATACTGGGCTGTCAATCTCCTGCTTATTCACCTCAATAGAATTCGGATCATGCGGATAAGCCTTTTTGCGAGCAGAAGCAGCATAACTGCCAATCAAATCATAACCATCTTTTAATTCTACACGATGGGTAAGTTTTTGTCTGGAAGTATTATTGCAATAAAGTCTAACAAAAAGATGTGTTTGTTGACCATTTTTATAAACAATATTGGAAATTTTTAGCGTTTGGTCATAATTAGGATGCATAGGATTAGCTAATAATTCCGCTTTAGTCGAAAGTAGGTTTTGGTGTCTATTGTCTTCCCAAAAAGGGTTCGAACTTGTTGTACTTGTTATATTTGAGTGATTGGTGACATAAAAATCTTGTTGGTCGAAATGTAGGTAAACATCGCTACCATTATAAGCTTGATCTAGGGTAATAATGAGGAAATTTTGGGTCGCAGGGGCATAATCCCAGCTTCGACTCGATTTAATTTTGTAGTTTCCTCCTGTATTCAAACTCGGATTACGAAACATACCTTGGCTGTTTTGTCCTATGATTTGCACACTACCACTATTAGCCACAAAAGGATCAATTGGGTCATTCTTTTTCGCTTTATAAGCATTCATTACATAAGATTGCCCTGTTGGATAAACATGATCCACCAATTGATCTCCTACAACATAGGCAAAATCACCATCACCAAATAATAGGAAAGTCAGGTCATTTTGCATTTGCCCAGTCATTTGGTTAATGCTAGTATTTTGGTTAACATCAAAGGTACATTTATTATTATTGCTACTTCGGTAAGAAATATTAATGCTATTATTTTGCGCCCATAATATAGGCATTTGAGACAGACTTAAAACAAATAGTAGGACGATGATTGGAATAGATTGCTTATTCATGTTGTTGATGTGTTGAGCTATTGATTGCCTTGGCATTTCGCCAATTGAACTTTAATAAATTGGTCTTAGTGAAATCGAAAATATTACACCTTGACTATTTTCTTTATGTATACATTAGTGTTAATAAAGGGAAAATGGTTCCCATTTTAGTGTGATTTTTG
>JAHDFT010000075.1 GCA_020628015.1 Bacteroidota bacterium | reverse complement strand
TACAAGATGAAAATAATCACATCACGATTCCAGGATTTTATGATGATGTGGAAATCATTTCTGAAGCAGATCGAGCAGCAATGAATCAACGCCCTTTTGATATTGAGCAGTACAAAAAGTACTTAAATGTTAATGAGGTACATGGGGAAAAAGGTTATACGACTATTGAGCGTACTTCTATTCGTCCTACTTTAGATTTGAATGGTATTTGGGGAGGTTATACAGGCGAAGGAGCCAAAACGGTTTTACCTTCTAAAGCACAAGCTAAAATATCCATGCGTTTGGTGCCAAATCAAGATCATGATAAGATTGGTGAATTATTCAAAAAGCATTTCGAAAATATTGCGCCTGATTCTGTGAAAGTTAATGTCACTTTATTACATGGTGGGGCGGCTGCGGTTACGCCTACAGATTCTATTGCTTATAAAGCAGCAGAAAAAGCGATGGAGCATACCTTTGGAAAAACGCCAATTCCTACAAGAGAAGGTGGTAGTATTCCTATTGTTGCACTTTTTGAAAATATTTTAGATTGTAAAACCATTCTACTAGGATTTGGATTAAATACGGATGCCATCCACTCGCCTAATGAGCATTATGGTTTATTCAATTATTATAAAGGTATAGAGACTATTCCTTATTTCTTTCACTATTTTACAGAAATGAGTCAGGCTTAATTCATAATTGAGCTTCAGCCATATTATAATTGATATGGCTGAAGCTATCCGCTATACTAAATTAACATGAGTCAGTCTATGTCTTCCCCTCCTCAAAAGGTCATCAATATGTGGTCGGGACCTCGCAATATATCGACAGCAATGATGTATAGCTTTGCCCAAAGATCAGATATGACCGTTATAGATGAGCCATTATATGGTCATTTCCTTAGCAAAACAGATGCAGTACGTCCTGCAAGAGAGCTGGTCTTACAAACGATGGAAACAGATGGTTCCAAAATCATGCAAGCAGCCTTGAATGCCCCCTGCCCTACTCCTTTTCTCTTCCTCAAAAATATGCCTCAGCAATTGGTAGGAATGACTTTAGATAATCCACATCGTTTTACCCACTTCTTCCTTATCCGCCATCCTAAAGATGTCATTGTTTCCTTTTCAAAAGTTGTTGAACAACCAACGATGCAAGATATAGCCATTAAGGAGCAATATGATTTTTACCAAACCTTATTAGCTGAAGGCATTGAAGCTCCTGTATTTAGCTCCGTTCAAATATTACAAAATCCTGAAAAAAGTTTGCGTCAACTCTGTCAAGCGATTGCTATTCCTTTTGATCCAGCCATGTTGCAGTGGGAAGCAGGTCAAAAGCCTTATGATGGTTGCTGGTGGCCTTACTGGTATGCCAATGTTCATCGTTCAACAGGCTTTCAAAAATATGTATATCAAGAAAAACAGGTGCCTAAACATTTGGAAAATTTACTAGAAGAGGCTCTACCTTTTTATCATTTCCTAGAAAACAGACTAGTTAATTCTTAGAACATACCAACAAACTATATTTTATTTTATATTTTCACTCGTTCCTAAATCTAATCTGTCAATAAATATGTTACAAAAATTCAATCCAAAGAATAAAGACCTTCAAGTATATATCAATGGTCAACTCTATCATAGAGATGAGGCTAAAGTCTCTGTTTTTGATAGTATTGTACAAGGAGGAGATGGTGTTTGGGAAGGATTACGAGTATATGATGGTAAAATATTTTGCTTAGATCGCCATTTGGATCGTTTACAAAACTCGGCAAAGGCCATGCTTTTTCATAATGTGCCTAGTAATGAGACATTAATTGAAGCAGTTAAACAAACGCTGAAAGCCAACAATATGACGGATGGTGTTCACATTCGCCTGACTTTAACCAGAGGAGAAAAAATTACTTCTGGAATGGATCCTCGCCTCAATCAAAAAGGCTTGACCTTAATCATTCTACCTGAATTTAAAATGCCCGTCTATCCTGAAGAAGGGGTGCAATTGATTACCGCATCCATTCGTCGTAATTCGCCTATGTGTATTGATTCTAAAATTCATCACAATAATCTTATCAATAATATTTTAGCGAAAATTGAAAGCAATTTAGCAGGAGCAGATGCAGCGATTATGTTAGATATTTATGGTTTTGTGGCGGAAGTGAATGGCACGAATATTTTTATGGTTAAAAATGGGCATTTATTCACTCCACATGCGGATGCTTGCTTGCCTGGTGTGACTAGAGGTGTGGTGATTGAAATTGCTAAGGCACTAGACATTCCATTTACTGAACGTAATGTCTCCATTAGTGAATTTCATAGTGCGGATGAGGCGTTTATGACGGGGACTATGGGAGAAATTACGCCTATTAATAAAATTGATGGGCGGATTATTGGGGATGGGAGTGGTCAACGGCCTATTTGTGATCGTATTCAAGCGGCTTTTGAAGAAAGAACAGAAAAGGAAGGAACTAGTATTTTATAGATACTGGAACAATTAAAAAATACCCAAAGTATCAAATCAAATTCATTACTAGTCAAGTGATCAAAAGTAAATTACTCAAAGCATTTAAAAAACTATCGAAAGAAGAATTAAAAGACTTCAAGAAATTCGTTCAGTCTCCTTATTTTAATAATAGCAAGGAGGTGGTCAAACTATGTGAATATTTAATCAAAGAGGCTCCTGATTTTGTAGAAAAACGTTTGGATCGAAAAGTGGTTTATCAACGCATTACTCGTACTAAAACTTATAATGACGGTAAGATGCGGGTCTTGATGTCGGGTTTATATAAACAAATACGTCGCTTCCTTGCCCTACAAGGTTTTGAAAGAGATGAAGCTTTTGCTCAATTATTTCTACTACGAGAATTTATGCATCGAGGGATGGACGATTCTTTTACGACCCAATTAAAAAGTTTACAACAACTCAAAAACCAGATGCCTACCTCGGAAGATTATTACCTTCAAAACTTCTACCTAGAACTTATCCATCACCGTTATCTGATCCAAAGAGGAGAAAGAAATGTAGAACCTAATTTACAAGGTCTAAGCCAGAGTTTATCTACCTTTTTTATTGCCAATCAATTGCGGTATTATGCCTCTATGTTGAGTTATCAACAAATGTTTAATATCCACTATGAATTATCCTTTGAACCTGCACTTATTGATTACTTAGAAAAAAATTGGGAGCTTTATCCACCAATTATTGGCACCTATTATTTTTGTATCCTAACCATGCTACATCCCAATGAAATCAACCATTATCAAGAATTAAAAACGCTTTTAGGTTCTGCTTTTGAAGAGATGCCATCAGAGATGTTAGTGGATGTATATGCACATACTCGAAATTATTGTATTCGCCAGATTAGAACTGGGAATTTGCAATATTTAGAAGAATTATTTGACATTTATGAGTTGATGATTCAACAAAATATGTTGCTTCAAGAAGAGCAGATTCGAGCGAGTGATTATAGAAATATTGTGGTTAATGCCATTCGTTTAAAAAAATATGATTGGGCTAAAAACTTTATCACCAATCATCACGATTTCCTAGAACCCAATCATAAACACAATACTTATCATTATTGTCAAGCATTACTTCATTTTGAGCTACAAGCATTTTCCCAAACCCTAGACCATTTAAGAGAAATTAATAGTAGAGAAATTTTTATTGTTCTCAATCACAAAACCTTATTAATCAAAAGTTACTACGAGCTAGAAGAAATTATTTCCCTAGATGCACTCATTAAAAGTTTTAAAGAATACCTACGAAACCACAAAGAAATAGGCATCCGACAATATTTTATCAACTTTGTCAATTTTGTCAACCAGTTACAAAATGTCAATTACTTTGATAAAGGTAAAGTAGAAAAATTGAAGGCTAAAATTCAAGAAACACCGCAAGTGACGGAAAAAGCGTGGTTATTGGCTAAGGTAAATGAATTGTTAAAATAAATTACTCCAAATTCGACAAAATCATCGAAGCCAATACATTAATAGCCACCTGATTACTTCCTCCTTGTGGGACAATAATATCCGCATATCTTTTAGAAGGCTCTATAAACTGATTGTGCATAGGTTTGACCGTCTTTTCATATCGCTCCAAAACCTCTGCCACTCCCCTACCCCGTTGCAAAATATCTCTTTGGATACAACGCAACAGTCGATCATCTGCATCTGCATCCACAAAGACTTTGATATCCAAGAATGGCCGTAGTTCTTTAATAGATAGAATCAGAATGCCTTCTACTACAATTACCCGCTTAGGTTCTATAGGAATCGTTTCCTCATTACGTGTACAAGTCAGATAAGAATAAGTAGGCACCTGAATTTTCTGATTGGCTTTAAGCGACTTCAGATGTTGGCTCAATAACTCAAAATCTATAGAAGAAGGATGGTCAAAATTGAGTTGTTTACGCTCTTCAAGTGGTAAATGAGCGTTGTCTTTATAATAATTATCCTGCGGAATAAGGGCTACCTTATCTTTAGGCAATTGTTCCATTATTTTGCGTACTACAGTCGTTTTTCCCGCACCAGTACCTCCAGCAATTCCTACAATTAGCATTTTTTTGGGCGCAATTTAGGAATATTATATTGAAATAGGAACCATTTTTTATACTAAAGTTTTCATTGTGTGTAATGCTACAATATTGAAAAATATTCTAGCTATTGTTTACTTTTGTGGCATAATTTGATAATGATAAAATCATAGGAACGAGTGAAAAATAAATTGAACAGTTATTTTTTTATTCTTCCATAAGTAAAAAAATCAACACCATGAATTTTGTAGAAGAACTAAGATGGCGAGGCATGGTACACAATGTCACCCCTGAAGCGGAAGCAATTTTAAATGAAGGCTGTGTGACAGGTTATGTCGGTTTCGACCCTACTGCGGATTCTCTAACCATTGGTAATCTAGCAGCGGTTATGTTACTAGCACACTTCCAAAGAGCAGGTCATCGCCCGATTGCTTTGATGGGTGGTGCTACTGGACGTGTGGGAGATCCTTCTGGTAAAAGTGCAGAGCGTACCCTTTTATCTGTAGAGAAACTCAATGCCAACCTCGCTGGTCAGAAAGAACAAATGAAGAAATTACTAGACTTCGATCATCCCGAAAATGGAGCCATCCTTGTCAATAACTACGACTGGTTTGGCAATATGAATGTATTAGATTTTCTTCGAGAAATTGGTAAACACTTGACGGTCAATTATATGTTGGCGAAGGATTCCGTTAAAACTCGTATGGAGTCGGGAATTTCCTTCACCGAATTTAGTTACCAATTGATTCAAGGTTATGATTTTAAATGGTTGAATGATAATTACAATTGTCAAATCCAAATGGGCGGCTCGGATCAGTGGGGCAATATGACCGCTGGGATGGAGTTGATCCGTCGAATGGGAGATGGAGAGGAGAAAGCTAAGGTTGGGGTGATCACCTGTCCATTGATCACAAAAGCTGATGGGACTAAATTTGGAAAATCGGAATCGGGTAATGTGTGGTTAGATCCTAAATTGACCTCTCCCTACAAATTCTACCAATTCTGGCTCAATAGTTCAGATGCGGATGTATCTAAGTACATTCGTATTTTTACCTTCCTAGATCAAACAGAAATCGAGCAACTAGAAGCCGAACATGCTCAAGATCCTGGACGACGTATTCTGCAAAAACGCCTAGCAGAGGATGTGACTAAACGAGTGCATGGGGAGGAAGGACTACAAAACGCCCTTAATGCTTCTCAAATTTTATTTGGTAGAAGTACGCAAGAAACCTTAAGGAGCCTTTCTAAGCAGGATTTTTTAGATGTTTTTAGTGGAGTTCCTCAATTTAAAGTTGCTAAGACAGATTTGGATGCAGGGATTCCATTGATTGATTTTTTGGCGGTTAGTACAAGTATTTACTCTTCTAAAGGTGAAGCTAGAAAAGCACTCAAAGGTAATGCTGTAAGTATTAATAAGGTCAAAGAAAAGGCACAGGATCGCCAAGTTAATGCAGCAGATTTATTGCAGGATAATTATATTATTGTCCAAAAAGGAAAGAAGAAATTTAATTTGGTGATTGTGGAATAAAACATACTAGTAATTTACATTATACGTTACAATTAAGTAACAATTACTAAAGTCATGTATATTTCTAAATCCCTACCATTATTATTCATTGTGCTGTTGCTGTTTTTTGTGAATTGTAAAAAGCAGGCAGCACAATGTATTGAACCTGATCCTTCCATTGATTGTACTAGTGGTTTAAAAGAAATCGCTCCCTACCCTATCGGTTTAGCTACCGCCACTTTTTACCTCCAAGAACCTGCCTACGATTCCATCCTCCGACAAAACTTCAATAGTCTAACTGCGGAATGGCAGATGAAACAAAATATTATCCATATTGCCGAAGGCTCCTATAATTGGCAGCCAATGGATGATTTGGTAGATTATGCCCAACAAAACAATATCCGCATACATGGACATGCGTTGCTCTGGCATGGTGCGACTCCTAAATGGATCGAAGATTATGAAGGAACTAGTGAGGAATTTGAAGCGATCATTAAGGATTATATTCAAACGGTTGTTGGTCGTTATAAGGGCAAAATAACGAGTTGGGATGTGGTTAATGAAGCGTTTAAGGATAATTCTGGCAATTTGAGAGCGACTGTTTTTAAAAAGTGGATGGGGGATGATTATATTGCCCGTTGTTTTCAATATGCTAGGGAGGCAGATCCTGATGTCTTGCTTTTTTATAATGATTTTAACCTCCCTTCCTCTTCTTCCAAATGTCAAGCTGTACTAGATATGGTTGAAGATTTCAAAGCACGTAATATTCCTATTGATGGAATTGGACTTCAGATGCATCTCCAATTACAATGGCCAAGTGATCAACAAATCCAAAAAACAGTCGAACAGATTGTAGAGACAGGTTTAAAAATCCATTTCTCTGAATTAGATGTACGCCTCAATGATGCTGGTAGACTAGATAGTTTAACAACAGAACAAGCCGAAAAGCAAGCAGCACGCTATTGTCAAATTGCTCGTTTCCACAATCAAATTCCTACTGAACAGCAGTATGGCATTAGCATCTGGGGATTAAGGGACTCCGACAGTTGGATTCCTCAATTCTTTGGAAATGAGGATTGGCCTTTACTTTTTGATCAAAACTTAAAAACCAAGCCTGCCTACGAAGCTTTTCAAAAAGGATTGTGTGAATAGAGAAAAGATTGTACTTTTACGCTCGTGAAAATTTTTTATCCATTACTTTATCAAATTTCATGGGTCAATAAGTGCCTATTTCTTTTAACAATGCTATTACTAGTATTGCTTTCCCCAATTTATGCCCAGAACCAAGCAGCAAACATCCTAAAACATCAAATCTATACATCAGTATCAGTCAGTATTCAAAAAACTATAGACTATACGCCTACATTAATGGTACGATACCCAACGAAACGTGATTTCCCAAGTCCAGTTCCTACACCAGAAGATTCCGTACAACTCCAATCCAATAATCAACATTTAATTATTACAGAACAAAGACAAGAAGTAGCCACCTTACAATCACAACGCAACCTACTTATTCTACTTAGTGGATTGCTCCTACTAGGATTGCTTGTTTTAACTGGCTTGCTTTTTAGAAAAAATAAACGCAAAAAACTAGTAGAAAGAGATAAACAAACAGAACAACGTTTATTGAGGGCACAGATGAATCCGCACTTTATTTTCAATTCTATTTCGGTTATTCAATCTTTAATTTTAGCAAAGGAAAATAAAGAGGCGATTAATTACCTCAATAAGTTTTCTCGCTTGATGCGGGTGATTTTGGAAGGTACTAGCCATGACTTTATTAGCCTAGATAAAGAACTTGCTGCACTCAATGATTATGTAACCTTACAATCCATTCGCTTTAATGACGCTTTTGACTTCCATCTTAAAATAGAAGAAAGCATTGATACAGAAACCATTTTAGTGCCACCAATGCTGCTTCAGCCTTTTGTAGAGAATGCGATTGAACATGGCATTAGAAATATGGAAGATGGCAAAATTAGTGTTCATATCTATAAAAAAGATAAGCATCTCTATTGCGTTATTGAAGATAATGGCATTGGTTTAGTGGCTGGAAAAAAGCAGAAAACCTTATTAGACAAAAAAGCCCAATCTGCCTCTACGCAATTGACTAGAGAGCGTTTGATGCATTTTGGCAAAACGCTAAATACTCCTGTGGAGTTGAGTATTCGAGATAAAAGGGGGGATGGCACACAGGGCACCAGGGTTTCTATGATTATTCCGTTTAAATTTATTTGATTGGATCAATAAGTAATGTATTAAACACCAAATCCTATGATTCGCACATTAGTTATAGATGATGAACCGCTTATTCGCAAAGGCATTTTGAGCTACTTAGAAGAGCTAGATGTTGATCTAGTGGTCGTAGGAGATTGTGGCACCATAAAGGAAGCTTTGATCTTGGTCAAAAATTGTAAGCCAGACTTGGTATTACTAGACATTAACCTTACAGACGGTACAGGCTTCGACTTTCTCAATCGCTTAGAAGAACGCAATTTTAATATTATTTTTATTACTGCCTACGAAGAATTTGCCTTAAAAGCGATTAAGCAAGGGGCATTGGATTATTTATTAAAACCTGTTGATCATGAAGAATTAGAAACGGTTATAAAAAAAGCCATTTCGATTCATGAAAGTCGATTGAGTGAGCGGCTGAAGGTGGTTAATAGTAGATTAGAAGGCACCAGCAATAAAATTGTACTAAGGCTGTACGATAGTTTCCAAATTATTCGATTTGATGAGCTGGTCTATTGTCAATCAGATAGCGGTTACACGACTTTTCATTTACTAGACAAACGCAAATTTACCGTTTCCAAATCCATTAAAGAATACGCCAAATTGCTTCCAGAAAAACGTTTTTTCCGGACACATCAGTCTTATATTGTCAATCTGGAATTTGTAGACCGTTATGAAAAAGGAGGAGCTTTATTTTTAAAAGATGAAATTAGTATTCCTGTTGCCATTCGCAAGAAAGATGCTTTATTAAAGCGTTTATTGTGATATTATCCTCGATTTCTTAATGTTTAATTCTTTTTGGAACCACTAAAAAACAAGCATTTCATTAAGGTTTAAACCATATTAGGAAGAGTCAAAAAATAAGTAATCAAACAAAAAATTAAAAATAATTTATCGTATTTTACACATCATTTTTATCTACTACATGTAATTAAAAAAACAATTATCCCTCCATCTTCAACGAATATTGATTGAACCATTACGAATATACATCCTCCAAGTTTTTCCCAATTTCCTCCCTTATATTTGTATTGTCATTAAGCGACACAAACAATCTAAAAACAACAACTTACACATTGTATTTTTAGATACTAAAAAACAAATCGTAAATAGTAAATGATATTTGTTAATTACACGTTTATCATTAATCAAAAAATATAATCATCTGAATAGTTCCAACGCCTATTATTCATTTCAAAACTCTTTTACCTAGAATGGCGGATGGAGTTTACCCAATCCATTCGCCTTTTTTATACAAAATACAGTAAGGGTTGATTATATATCAACCCTCACATACAAATAATTATATCTATGAAAAACTTATTAACTTTTTTGTTCTGCCTATCTCTTTTCTTTATGGTTGCTTGTGGTGGTGGTGCTTCTAGTGGAGGAGACGGAGCTGCCACTACAACAACAACTAGTACTAGTGGAGGATCAACAAGTATCGGAGGCATTGATATACCTAGTTTTAGCGATAGCAAATTAACAGACTATGCGACTGCTTATGCCAAATATATTGAAAAATATGAAAAGGCATACAAAGAAATGAAAAAAGGTAATGCACAAGCATTTAATGACTTGAGTCAAGAAGGTCAAGATTTGGCAACTAAAGCTAGTCAAATCAATCAAGGCGTTAGCGAAGCTGACGCAGCAAAATTAAATAAATTTATGGAGAAAGTCACATCCAGAATGACGAGTATCGCTTCTGGACAGTGATAATTAGATTGTAAGATGGCTCTTATTAGGGTGACTCTTTTTAAGAGTCACCCTTTCATTTACCTCCAAGCATACAAACAATATCAACCATACATTAGGTAAACATTTTCAATATGCAAACTTTCACCTACAAACCAAGCTTCTCCTTCAGTTTTATATTTTTCTTAATCGCTGGTCTTGCAGCCATCTACTTTGGATTAACTAGCAACTTTAGTCTTGGCTTTCGCAGAGTGAGTCTATTAGAACCCCCTTATAGTGGTTATGTCATTACTGGCTTAGGTTTAATTACTGTTTTAGTCAGTATCTATTCCTTATTCAAATGGTTGTCTAATCGAGGTAATAAGGGAGAAATTCAAGTTTCAGAAGAAGGTTTAGCCTTTCCAGAATATTCTGTAAAGGGATCGAAACAATCGGCTTTCAAATTTACGGATGTCACAGAACTCTATCAAAAAAGTGATGATGATGGTTTTTCTATTATTGTTTATACTGCTAATAATGATCGTTTTGAATTTGACTCCACTTATTTTGATAGTGAGCAATCTTATAATGATTTTGCTAGTTTAATGGATCAATACTGCGGCAAATAACACAATAACAGCTAAAAAAAACACATACTTATTATTTTACACCTAAATAATTTATTTTGTATAACTAGTATTGGAACAATATTAGTATACCTATAATCAACCATTGTGACAATCATTTCAAAATCATCTACTACCATGAATGGTAAAAATATTTTGATATTTATACTATCTTTAGGATTCACTTTTCTAATGTATCAACTATTCACTAATCCTAATTTATTAAGTAGTGAGAACATAGAGCAGTACATGCCTTATTATATATTTGGTGTAGTCATTTTGACCGCTTTGTTTTTCTTATTCACCAAAGCCAAAAAATTCTTAAAGATTTTCAAGGCTTTGTTTGGTTTACTGAGAGGGATGCGTTTAGATCCCAAATCAACATTAAGTGATCAGGAAAAAGCAGCAATAAGCATTAGTGCGATTTATAGTGTTCAGCAAGATGCTTATGTTAATACACTACAAACAGGTTTATCTAAGGGTGATGTACAAAATTTATTATTCAATTGGTGGAGTATTAAAGATAGCCAACAGGCCATAGAAACACTTGATTATTTACAAAATAAAGGGTACCAGTTTTACTTTCCACATGTATTAGAAGCATTCCAGCAAAAACAACTTCCAGAAGAATTTCTAGCCACTCGATTCCCAATTGAAGAAGACTTTATTAAAGGAGTCGAGCAAACCTATAATTTGAATGAGTGCTATGAAGAATTAATCAATGATCGTGTTATTCAGAGAGATGGAGATTTAGCCAGTTATGGTGTAGGTGGCTGGGATTATGGTCGTTTGGTATTTGTCACTCGTTTGTGTTATGACTATGAGCTTATATCTGAAGCTCAGGCTTGGCAATATATTAACTATGCCTATGCACAAACACAAAAAAAATTCAACTCTTGGCAGGCTTTTTCTAAGAGCTATATCATCGGTCGTGCTTTGTGGGGTGGTAAAGGAACAGGAAATAGTGGTATTGCTGCTATTGCTGATGATTTACTAGAAAATGCAAAAAGTCCTTGGAAAGTGGCACTTAGTCAAGCTTGACAAACACTAATTTGTATAAACAATACAAGAAAACAAAATCATTTATTTTAATATAAATTTAATCTACAACTATGTTTTACGGAATTTGCTTGATTATATTAAGCGTTATGGCAGTACCTTCGTTACTATTATCCAAAAAGCCAGACGCTAAAGAAACCTTAGACAAATTGGCTCCTTATCAAGGATGGGTAGGAATCATTTTCTGCTTTGCAGGTATTTGGGGCATCATTACTAGTTTTCTAAATATAGGCTGGTTAACCCATTTCCCTATCTGGTGGGTAACTTTATTAGCTGGTAGTATTGTACAAGCTGGTTTAGGCTTTATATTAGGCTATCCGTTGATTAATAAATATTTATTTTCTAAGAGTGATGACGCTAAGGAAAAAGGTGAACAATTATTAGCCAAACTAGCTCCAATTCAAGGAAAACTAGGTATCCTAGGTATTATTGTAGGGGTTTGGATGATTGTAGCGAGCATCTTATTTAGAGCTATGTAATACTAGGCTACTTCCCTAGCCATTTTACCTAATGCCTATCTAGTAGTTGATCTACTGATTGATTTGATTAGTAATCATGATGTAATCTTCTCAATTTATTATACAAATAACAAGATAGGACAATATTCAATCGCCAATGATTTTCATAAAAATCACTGGCGATTGGTGTTTTTGTAATATCCTATGAAAATCACAAGGCTTCAAACAAAGCATCCATCGTTAATGTTTGGTCAATCAAACCAATAGAATGTTGATTAGGTAAAAGCGGAAAAGCACTTAAAAAGGTAAGAAATATTTGTTTTTTGGTTTTGGTAGCGGCTTTAAAAGAAGCCATTTTAATTCTTAATGATTTTGCATAATCCTTTGTCATAAGGTATTCTCGGTTGTAAAATTTCAATTCTACCAAATTGATAACATGGTCATTTCTATCAATCAATAAATCAATTTGACAACCAGGAAAATCATCGTTTCCCTTAACATTAAAAGTAGAAGCCTCAACATAAATTCCAGCAATACCCAATGCTTTTTTTATTTGCTTAATATGTTTCAATCCAATACTTTCAAAAGCGTAACCACTCCAACTTTTCCATGTTTGTGTTTGACTTAGTTTTTTCCAAGTTCCACTACCTTCACTTCTATTTTTTTCAATAAATTTCAAATAAAATAAGGTATATTCATCAGTTAAACGATATTGCAAATCCCGTTTCTTTTTTCCAAAAGCATAATAGGATTGAACAAATCCTGAATGAACTAGCTCCTCAATAACTTTAGAAGTATTGCCACCATCTGGCAATTTCCCGATTTTGATCATTTCCTTTCGGGTCATTCCTTCTCGTTTATTTGCCAACAATCGAATGATTTTTATGTGTTCTTCGGACTTATCAAATAAGGCAGGGTAAAGTAAAGAAAATTCATCATGTAGCAATCCCAATTCAGAAAAACAAAGCGCATCAATATTCTGAACGGCACTTTTTCCACCTTCAACTTCTTTTAAATAATGCGGTATTCCACCAATTGCCATATACAATTGCAGGACCTGATAACGGTCTATATTGGGGCTAATCGTTTTTAAGAAAAGTTCTGTTTCCGATAAATTAAAAGCCTTCAAATTTATTCGGCGAGTAATCCTGTTGTGTAATCCACCCTTGTTTCGTACTACTTTTTGTATCATCCACGAAGCCGCAGAACCACATATCACCACGACAATATTTTTATGAATAGCCCAACTGTTCCAAAACCAACTCAAGCCACGCAAAAAACCCGATTTTTGAGTTGCCATCCACGGCAATTCATCCAAAAAAACAACTACTTTTTCGCTTTGCTGTTTCGGTTCTAAAAACTCAGATAATAAATAAAAGGCACTTAACCAATTTTTAGGTGGCGCAATAGGAAAAGGGCTTTTTGAATATTTAGAGAGTTGAATAGCAAAGTTTTGTAATTGTTCCGTTCGAGGTGCATGTTGAATGCCTGTCATTTCAAAAGCCATAAAATCATTATAAACCGTTTGCACCAAAAAGGTTTTTCCTACTCTTCTACGTCCCACAATTGATACCAATTCTGCCGATTCGGATTGTAAGGCTTTATTTAAAATATCCTGTTCGTCTTTACGTCCTATTAATTTTTGCTTCATTTTCTAGATACTTGGCTATAATTATAAAAAACACAGAGATATAGCTGAGTATTTGATTTGATACTCGGCTGTATCTTCTAAAAATACAGAGATATAGCCGAGTATCAAAATTATCTCTACCTGAAATTAGCTAAAATTCATTTTTTTGAGTGAAGAAGAAGTAAAACAAAATTCGGCTATTGTATCCCATTTCCTTTTGTCAAAATTAGACTCTAGGTGAGTCCTTTTAAGGTTGCTTACCATCGAAATTACCTTCGGCAATGGTTGGGGAGAGTGGTTTGGGGATGTCTTTTGAGGAGGTTTGGGGGATTCGAGAAGCGAGTATTAAAGCATTAAGTCAGAGATAAATTTTTTATTGAAAGTGTGGGGGAAGCTGTATATTTGAATAAAAATAGAGGAAAAGAAACATTCCTTTAAACATACCAATGAAAAGCCACAATAATGATACACCTTCAAAAATCAATCAAACTTAAACGTGAACTAGATGCCCTTCGTCCCTTAAGTAAGGAGGATGAAAGAAGAATTATGGATAAGTTTCGATTGGATTGGAATTATCATTCTAATCATCTTGAAGGCAATACTTTGACTTATGGAGAAACAAAGGCTTTGATTTTATTTGGCATTACGGCACAAGGCAAGCCCTTAAAAGATCATTTTGAAATGACAGGTCATGATGAAGCCATTAAATGGATAGTAGATATTGTAAAACAAGATCGACCATTAACAGAAAATTTTATTCGAGAATTACACAAACTCATTCTCAAATCACCTTATGAAGTAGATGCCATTACACCAGATGGTGAGCCAACTAAAAGAAGAGTTACAGTAGGAGCTTATAAAACAACTCCCAATCATGTTAAAACTACAACAGGCGAAATCTTCAGATTTGCAACACCAGAAGAGACACCAGCATTAATGCATGAACTTATCGAATGGTATAGAAATAAAATCAAATCAGAAGAAGCCAATCCCATACTTGTTGCTGCGGAATTTCATTACAAGTATATTCGCATCCACCCTTTTGATGATGGAAATGGCAGAACTGCTAGAATATTGATGAATTTCATTCTAATGCAATTTGCTTATCCTCCTGTCATCATTAAAACAGAGGACAAACAAAACTACTTCGCTGCTTTACGCCAAGCAGATGCAGGTTTACTAGAACCCTTTATTGAGTACATTACTCAAAACCTCAATCATTCTTTAGAGTTGATGATTAAAGGAGCAAAAGGAGAAAGTATTGAAGAACCTGATGATATTGATAAGGAAATTGCTTTGCTTGAGGAGAGGTTGAAGAGGATGGG
>JAHDFT010000074.1:11910-15108 GCA_020628015.1 Bacteroidota bacterium | reverse complement strand
TCCTTGGGGATTTGAGAAAAACAAAGGAATAACACCTGCGGAGGCTATGAATCAGTTATATAGCCAAAAAGGAGGGTTTCATGAGCGAATTATTGTTGATTGCAGTACTTTACTAGGTATTATTTATTATCGAGCTGCACAAGAAATGATGGGGGATGATAAATTTAATAGCTACTATGAGCAAGCTCCAATGACAATGGGGCAGTTGGAGGAAAAATTTTCTACTAGTGATCGGGTAAAAACGGCAAAAGATCCTAATAACCTAACTAGAAAAGAGAAAAGGGATCATACGATAAAAGAAGATATGAAAATGGTATTTATTAGTAGTCTAAATGAATTAGTTCCAGGTGATAAAGTTTTTTTTAAAAACCATCCAGACTATAAAACATATGGTGGAGGAGTTTGGAATGGAGAATATGCCGTTTATATGGGGAAGGGTATATTTGAGGGTTTTGGTGCGAGAGAATCCTATCAAAACATGATAAAGAAATTATGGAAAGCAACGATTAAAAATAGACGTAAAGCTTTTCGAAAAGATAAAGCTGCGAAAAAGAAATATAAAAGAAGAGGAAAAAAGATAAATGATAAAACGCACCTCCAAGATGGGCGATATCTTGGAGGTAGACCTGGTATCAGTACAGAAGTATACCGTTTCGACTTCCAATCTGTCAATAATAACAAAAAAAATAGATAATAACCAAAAATATGATTCAACTCAATCAATCTCTGTTTAAAGGCCTCTTACACTTGATCGGCTATTTTCTAATAAGTCTAATATGCCTTTCAAGTGTAAAAGCCCAGAAAAATACTCCTAATATCCTAGAACAAAGCTACCAAACCCAATCCGATTCCCTCTTTTTCTCCTTTCTACAAAAATGGGGGAATGAACGAGAAGAGTCGGATATAGAACCAACTTTATGGCAAGAAAAGCTAAGTGGATTGGTCAATGAGGTCTTGCAACAGGAATTGACCATCAATCCTAGACCTAAAGATCAACTATTAGTCCTGCCAAGTCAAATTCCTTTATATTTGTCGGATCATAGTGAGTACCATGTCGGCTATATGCTCCACACCACACCATTATTATTGGCTACTAGTACTTTAGATATACAATTTGAGGAGGAAATTGACGTTTATTGGCAAGATGCCTATTTATATGATCGGATAGGGGAGTTCTTATTAGAGGGAACAACAGCTACAGATCGAATAAAACGATGGCAATTTTTGAAGCAGTATTTACCAATGGATAGCGTCTCCTTTGGTTATG
This sequence comes from Bacteroidota bacterium, assembly GCA_020628015.1. GTDB lineage: Bacteria > Bacteroidota > Bacteroidia > Chitinophagales > UBA2359 > JAHDFT01. The sequence continues at coordinate 13,841 of JAHDFT010000074.1, read as the reverse complement.
ATGATCCCGATGTAGGGGAGTGGTACCGACTCTGTGTACAATACAATCACCTCTATAGCTGGATGATGCTTTCTAAACCCTTCATTACCGCCATTATTGCCGATACAGCGATGACGAATGTATTGATTTACCTCAATGCGCCCAATGGAAATCGGCATGTTTATAGTGGTAAATGGCGTAAGGAGAGGTGGGTGATAGAGCGGTATTATTAATACTTTAATCAGTATTAAAGTCTATCAATAGGATTGTGGTGCAATTCACCACAATCCAAATTTTAGATAAAAAACACACACAAACATGCGAATAATTCTTGTAGCTATATTGCTCTTATGCAGTCAACTAAGCTTTGCAGATGGAGATGAGATTCCAAAGAAAGCCAAAAAACTTTTTGAAAAGGCTTTACAGGAAATCCGTGAAGGGAATGAAAAGGGAGCCATTCCTTATTTTAATAAGGCGGTGGATACCTATCCTAAATATACTGAAGCATGGGCAAGGCTAGGAGAGTTACACATGAAATTATATGATTATAAAGCTGCTAAAAAGGCCTATTCAGCTATTTTAGGCTATACCGAATCCCCAGCAAGTTTGTTTATGGTCAATTGGAAATTGGGCGATTTGTGTTTGGTGGAGGAAGAGTACAATTGTGCAGTAGATCATTATAAAGCCTGTGCTGAAATGAAAACGCCTCCTAATTGGAAGGATAGAAAAATAAGGGTGAAAGCTTTATTAGACCAATCGCAATTTGCCAAAAACTTAGTAGATAATCCTGTACCATTCCAACCTGTGCCACTAGATTCCACAATTAATTCTGAACATGATGAGTATTTACCCATGATTACCGCCGATGAAAATACAATGGTATTTACTAGAAGAATAGGTGGCAAACATGGGATTGAGGACTTTTTTATGAGTTATCGAGATACCTCTGCCAACTGGCAAAATGCGCTGGATATGGCGCATCCAATTAATACAGATGCCAATGAGGGGGCGATTTGTATTTCTGCTGATGGCAAACGCTTGTTTTTTGCAGCTAAAGATCGCAAAGAGTCGGCTGGAGGATTTGATTTGTATTATTGTATTAAAAGAGGTGAAGAGTGGGAAGGTCCATATAATATAGGAGAGCCAATTAATACCCGTTATTGGGATTCACAGCCTTCGATCTCTGCCGATGGCCGTTATTTGTATTTTGCAAGTAGACGAAAAGGTGGTTTTGGAGGAATTGACATCTGGGTGAGCTATCTCAATGATGATTTTTATTGGGAAGCTCCTGTTAATTTAGGCCCTTCAGTCAATACAACAGGAGATGAGCAAACCCCTTTTATCCATGCAGATGGAGAAACGCTTTACTTTGCTTCTACTGGTCACCAAGGCATGGGAGACTCTGATTTATTTGTGGTCAAAAAGGATGAGGAAGGTAAATGGAGTAAAGCGAAGAATCTAGGTTATCCCATCAACACCCCTAAAAACGAAAGTGGCTTGATTGTTTCACCTGATGGCAGACGGGCTTATTATACCGCTTATGTGACGGGAAATGGATTGGATATTCATTCTTTTGAATTACCAGAGCCAGTCAAACCCAAGAACTATGTCACCTATGTCAAAGGAATCGTCGTAGATGCCGAAACAGAGGAGTTTTTACAAGCAGGTGTGGAGGTGATTGATTTGGAAACAGGAGAGCCTTATATCAAAACGATTTCTGATCCTGTGAATGGAGAATTTTTGGTGACTTTACCTGCTGGAAAGAATTATTTATACAATGTGGTCAAAAAGGATTACCTCTTCCATTCCGAAAACTTCTCCCTAACAGATCGCAATGCCAAAGAACCCTATGAAATCAAAGTTGCCCTTATTCCTGTCCTAAAACCAATTGCAGAAAAAGTAGAACCAAAGCCAGCTCCTAAGCCTGAGCCGATTCCTGAGCCAGTACCAGC
>JAHDFT010000074.1:3571-11810 GCA_020628015.1 Bacteroidota bacterium | reverse complement strand
ACCAGCTCCGAAACCTGTTGTAGTAGAGCCACCAAAGCCAGCACCAGTAATCATTCGAGAGGAGCCGAAGGTGATTATTCCAGAACCGATTCCAGAAAGTAAGCCTGAACCAGTAATAATCGCTCCTGAGCCAGAGCCAATTCCAGAACCAGTCAAAGTAGTAGAACCACCACCAACTGATGACTATAACTTTAACACAGGCGAATCGGTGGTCATGAAGAATGTATTCTTTGAAACCAATTCCTTTGAATTAAAATCAGCTTCCTTCTACGAACTCAATCGTCTAGTAGACCTCCTCAAAGCGCATCCAGCTATGCGAATTGAGATTGGTGGGCATACCGATAGCACAGGTAGCAAGGATTACAACCTGAGCTTATCAGAAAAACGTGCCAAAGCAGTTTATCAATATCTTTTAGAAAGGGGGATTTCTAGTAGTCGTTTGACCTTCAAAGGGTATGGAGACAATCAACCGATTTTTGATAATGACACCGAATTTGGGCGTTCCCAAAACAGACGAACAGAATTCAAAATCCTGTAGGGACAAGGCACGCCTTGCCCTCTTATGTAAGTTCAAAGATATTTTTGGTGCAGGTGAAATAAATCATGCCTTATCCTTTTATGAAGGCATGCCTTGTCCTCGTATAAGGTTTATTTGGGGTGTATGTGGAGACAAGGGGTGCCTTGTCTCTACATACACCCCATTTATATTTGCATTTGTTTCCAAACAAATGTACTTTAGTGCGCTTATCAATACATAATAGCTCAATCCATAATCATGACAGAAGAAAAAGCATACATCTTAGGCGCAGATGCAGAAGAATTACACCGATTAGGTCTACAACATCAAGTATGGGCATCTGAAGCCCAGAACGGCTGGCATACTGCACAATTCAATATAGGACAAACCATTTTAGACCTAGGTAGTGGCCCTGGATTTTGCACCAAAGAATTGGCGTTTTTAGTAGGCAAAAAGGGAAAAGTAATCGCTGTAGATAGGTCAGCCTATTACCTCCAATTTATCCAAGAGGTTGCCAAAATGCACCAGCTCAATATCGAAACTCAATTGAGTGATTTCGATGGGATGCAATTAGCACCGAATAGCTTAGATGGCATGTATTGTCGTTGGGCTTTGGCTTGGGTACCAAATCCGAAAGAAATATTGGCAAAGGTGGTGGCTGCTTTGAAGCCAGGCGGTAGAATGGTGATTCAGGAATATTATGATTGGTCAACTCACCAAACCGAACCTTCTCGACCCGTTTTATCTAAAGCAATAGCTGCTGCTTTACGCAGTTTTAAAGAATCTGACGGAGAAATTGACATTGGACGAGAATTACCCATGATCCTTCCTGAATTGGGCATGAAAGTAACGAATATGCGTTTAATGGCAAAATTAGCCACACCACAAGATGCCAATTGGGAATGGCCAAGATCTTTCTATGAAAGCTATTTTCCTCGATTGGTACCGATGAATTACCTCAGCACAGCGGAGGTCGAACAAGCTTTACTTGAATTGGATGAGCTAGAACAAGTACAAGGAGCAACTTTGTATTGTCCAACTTTGATTGAGGTGGTGGCGGAGAAGGTTTGAGGAGGTGCAGAAAACACATACCAACAGTAAGGGAAGATTCGTATGGGTGGATTGGGCCAGCTATGGATTTCAGTAATTAATGATATTGAAAATGTGATTTCTTGTTATACTTGTAAGCTTCATACACCAAATAAAGTGAAGGCGGATTATAAATTTTGTCATTATTATTCTATTATTGCTGATATTTTATTGCTAATTGTTTTTATTTTGTAATCTTGTAAATATTTCTACCTATCTATATAAAACCGTATTTCTACCTATTTTTTATTTTTGCTGTAAATCTTTTTGTTTTCTAAACTTTTTTCTTGTAATATTGCATTGTTATATTTTTTAGTGCTTATTTTTATTGAGATTAACCATTTTAAATACAATTATGATTAACACCCTTTATCAAATTGGTAAAATATTACAGAAAGAATACCCAGACTATTTTACCCCTTGGCAAAATCCTTTTCCTAATGCAAATGTTGCAAAAGAGGCTAAAATTATTGTTGTGTCTATTCAAAATGGACAAATCACAGGAGAACCCATTGTTGAAGCATTTAGGTCAAATTGGGTAGAGAAGTATTTATTTCGTCCCATTCAAGGAGCCAGAGGGACGAATTTGGTGCCTACGCTTAATTATTACTACGAAAGTAATCCAGAGAAATATCATACGAATATATCGAAGGTATTAACCAAAGTGAAACAATCCCTTAAAAATCAGAAACATGACTTTATGTCAATAGATTTGGTGGATACTTTGGTGGAGCCTTTATCTAAATTAGAATTAAATAAAAAGAATCGCTATCTGTTGACCTTTACCATCAATGGAAAATATTTTGGAGAATACGAGCAATATCGAGCATTGTTTTTTAAGGAGGCATTTGATAAATATAAAAAGGGTTCTTCTGCTAAAAACAAGCTTTGTGCAGTTACTTATGAAAATGTGGAGGAGGTTTGGGGACGTATTGATACGCTTGGATTTACGGTAGATAAAAAGCCTTTTTCTCGCAATGGTTTTGATACTAAAAAATCTTATACCATGTTTCCTGTTGCGCCAGAGGTGGTCAAAGTTTTAGAAGGGAGTAAAAAGTTTGTCTTGGAGCGATTGACCAATAATTTTTATGGCTTGAAATACTTCATTTTACCTCATTTTATCATTGAATCAGAGGAAATAATTCGTAGAGGAATTAAAACTTTTATTGAAGAAAGCACCATTTTACCTTTGGCTGAGGAAAGCCGTTCTATTGTCTATAATGAACACATTCTACATCGAATTATTGAGCGAAAGGAGTTGAGTAATAATGATGTTTATTATGATATATTTTTCTATCAGCCGAATAATGCTCAATTCATGATCAAGTTACATCTCAATGATGTACTCCCTTCTAGGCTAAAACGGATATTTGATTGTAAAACAGATATAGAGCAATATTATCGTCCCATCCTTTTTCGCTTATATAAGAAAGGGAAAAAAGAGGAACGCATTGATTTTAGCTTAACCTTCGCTAAAATCAAAGATTACTTTAGCAAAAAGGTCAAGACAGATACGATTTTCCAGCCTTATTTTTTCAAAATCTTAGAAGCTGTTTTTTATGGCAATTCCATTAATGAGCAGCAATTATTGAAAGCATTTTTAAAGAAGATCACCATCGCCTTTAAAAATCGCTCTGAGAATGCTTTTGCTTGGAAGCAAATGACTAAAGAGTCCTTTGCCATCTATCAATTTTTCTATTACCTCCATTTATTCAAAAATAAATCCTTTATGGAAAATGAAACGCAAGTGGTTACAGAACAAGTAGCCTTACAACCAGATACTTTTATTCAACAACATGCCCATTTTTTTGATAGTGAATTCAAAAAAGGCGTTTTTCTAATGGGAAATCTGACACAGATACTATTGGTAAAACAGTATCAAAAGTTGAAAAGCGAACCCTTTATGAAACAATTGCATAGCCTCAATTTGGATGAAGCATTATTACATAAAATACTACCCAAACTGATTAATAAGCTTAGGGAATACGATAGCCGAATTCCTTCGATTGAGGGGGCGATTGCGAAGGCTTTGGTACATCCATGTCATTTATCTAAAGCGGAAATCTCTTATACATTTACGTTAGGAATGATTATGCAAACGGAATTTAATAAAGGCTATCAAGCATCGAAGAAGGAGGGAGAAGAGGAGTTAGGGTAAAATGTCAATGTATTTTATTGTTAATTATTAAAACTTTAATTTCAAATCAATCATAATTATGAGTACGATTATTCAAAAAAGAAGTGAACTTATTTTTTTATATGATGCCAAACGGTGTAACCCAAATGGCGACCCAATGGATGCCAATCGTCCACGTATTGATGAGGAATCAGGGAAATGTTTGGTAACAGATGTCCGTTTGAAGCGAACCATTCGAGATTATTTGTATGAAAAAGGCTATCATGGTAAAACTGCGGAGGGCAATTTTAAAGGGGATATTTTTATTCGAGATGAGGATGGGAAGCCTGTAACTGGTGCCAAAAGAGCTGCTGCTTATAAGGATAAAGCAGATTTTATCAATAAATTTATTGATGTACGCTTATTTGGAGGCGTATCAGCTGCTAAAGGGAAATCTTTTAATATTACTGGGCCTGTACAATTTGGGATGGGTTGTAGCTTGCATGAGGTCAAGGAGAATTTTATTAAAGGAACAGGTGCTTTTGCAACTAAGGAAGGAGCCGAACAACGTACTTTTAGAGAAGAATACAATATCACCTACGGTTTGATTGGTTTTCATGGGGTGATTAATGAAAATGCAGCCAAACACACCCAATTAACTGAGCAGGATGTCGAAGAATTACTAGATGGTATGTGGATGGGAACAAAGAATTTATTGACTCGCTCTAAAAAAGGTCATGCGCCTCGTTTGTTGTTGAAAATTGATTATTCTGAGCCTTTGTTTTTTATAGGTGATTTACTAGAGCGTTTGAGTTTAGAATTTAATCAAGGCAAGAAGCAAGAAGCGGTGGATGATATTGGTGATTTTGTCATTGATACAAGAGCTTTGAATGCTTTAATTGAAAAATATGCAGATAAAATTGATCGAGTTAATGTGATTATGGATGACCGAGTAAAATTATCAGCTCCTATTAATACATTAAATGCCTAGTTTCCATTACATCATATCTTAACTCATGCCAAAAACATTAATCTTTGACATCTGGGGACAATATGCCCACTATAAGAAAATTTATGCAACGACATCGGCGGTATCTTATGTAATACCTTCTAAGACATCTATTTATGGTTATGTGGGAGCAATCCTAGGTTTAGAGAAGGATAAAAATGTTTATTTACAACATTTTCAAGGAGAAAATTGTCGGATTGCGCTACAATTGATGCGGCCGATTGTCATGCAGCGTATTAATACCAATCTGCGAGCGGTAATGGGACGGATGAAACCGACGGATAACCGCAAACCAACGACAGTAGAGTATGTCTATCAACCTAAATACCGCATTTATTTCCAGCATCAAGACGAGGCATTATATCAGCAATTGAAGGAATATTTAATGCAACATTTAGCTGTTTATACCCCTTCAATGGGATTAGCGAATTTGATTGCTAATTTTGCATTTATTGGTGAATATGATACAAGGCTTAATAATGCACTAGAAGCATCTACTTGGATTCAATCTGTTATTCCATTATCGGCCTTTATTCGTTTTGATATTCCAGAAAGTTTTCGTTCAGGAAATGAAATTATCAAACAACATCAGTATGCATTGGCAATGGATCAAGAGCGAAATGTCACCCAGCGAACAGATATTTTACTAGACCGAGCAGCCAAGCCCATCAAGGTTTTTGTGAAGGAATATGAAGCTATTGAAGGGATGGGCAATATTGTATTTTTTTAAAGAGCGTTGAATCCCTTCTTTTGTTAAAGGAAGGGATTTAACACTAACCTATTAAAAAACACCCTTACCACAATTCATTATGCAAACCACATTAAAATCAACCCTATTCTCTCATCCAGATCGAACCTTGCAACAGCATTTAGAAGGCTGTGCAGCTATTTCTAAGCAGTTATTGGACAATAAACAAATCAATCCTGCTTTTTATTCCAAAACACAGCTAGATCAGTTTCGGCAATGGCTAGTTTGGTTACATGATTTAGGGAAAGGAACCGCTTTTTTCCAGCTTAAAATTATTGAAGTCGCTTTACAAGAAAATAGCAGCTTTGTCCAACAGCATCAACAAACGATGCAGCAATTTATACAGGCAAAGCAAAAGCTTATTCAAAAAGCCTTAAATCAAGAACCCGATTTATCCAATCATGCTGCATTAGGAGCTTGTTTTATCTTTGCTTTAGCAGCAAAAGAGCCAGAATTAATCAGATGTATCCTTTATCAAATTATTCGCAAGCATCATGGTGATTTGCCAGATTATAAAACCAAAGCTTTGCTATTGATGCCTAAGCAAGCCAAATTTTTTGAACAACAATTATCCAAATTTGATTTCCAAGCTTATCAACATTTAAATCGACCTTTCACCAATGCCATCCAAGCTACATTATTTGAAAAAGCGAAAAAGGAATTGAGTGATGATTGGTTTTTGGATGATGTGCTGGACGAATTGAAGAAGGAAAAGGATTTGCGCTATTTTTTCTTGCAACACTTTTTGTTCTCCTTATTATTGTCTGCTGATAAAGGGGATGTTATGGTGGATAATCAGCAGATTATTCGAGCCAATCAAGCCATACCGCCAAATATAATCCAAGCATATAAGCAGAAGTGTTTTGGACATTTAAAACCCAAAGCCATTGATATTAAAAGGGAAGCAGCTTATCAAGATATTGCCCAGAATGCTCGGAAATATGGGAAAGATCACGCCTTTTTTTCCATTACGCTGCCAACAGGTATGGGCAAAACCTTTAGTGCCTATAATGCTGCCTTGATATTGAAGGAGCAGCAGGAAAGTAAGGCGGTAAGGGTGATTTATTGTCTGCCTTTTACCTCGATCATTGACCAAAACGCCGAAATCATCACCAAAATCTTCCAAAATGCCAACTTAGACACTTCCTTGATCGCTAAAAATCATTATTTATCTGATCTCAAGCAGGCGTATCAGGAAACAGAGCTGACTTATCAAGAGGCGGAATATTTAACCGAAGGTTGGGAACAGGAATTTGTGGTGACAACTTTTGTACAATTGCTAGAAAGCATTTTTACCAATAAAAACAAACGATTGCGGAAGTTTCACAATATGGTCAATGCGGTGATTCTACTAGACGAAGTACAGAATGTACCTCCTCAATATTATCCCATTATTGAGTTGACCTTTAGCAAAATGGCTCAGTACTTCAATACCAAATTTTTATTTATTACTGCCACTCAACCCATGTTATTTGACGATAAGGACAAAATCATTGAATTGACCGATCCAACAAAGATCAAGACTAGACAATATTTTGAAGCATCCAATCGGATTCACTTAGACCAATCTTTAGTCCTAGAAAATGAAGCAGAAATGGAGCTAGAAAGCTTTGTCGAATTGCTTTTGGATGATTTAATTGAGCAGCCCAATAAGTCCTTTTTAATCATTTGTAATACCATCAAACAATCCCAAGAGATTTTTAGCATTATTGGAGCCGAACTGGGCGAGGAATATCCGATGTATTATCTTTCTTCTTCCATTTTACCCTTTTTTAGGAGAAACATTATCAATAGCATTAAAAATAATACTCGCAATCACATTCGACAAATTGTAGTCACCACACAGGTAGTGGAGGCTGGTGTTGATATTGATTTAGATGTGGTTTATAGAGATTTTGCTCCAATGGATTCCATCAATCAATCTGCTGGTCGTTGCAATCGAAATGGGGTTAAGGGAACAGGTGTGGTTAAATTATTTAATCTAGGAAAAGGGCAATTGATTTACAATGAGATTTTAATGGCGATTACAAAGGAAGTACTAGGGAATTACGAAGCCATTATTCCAGAAAAATATTTCTACGAACTCAATCAGGCTTATTTTGAAGCAGTACGTCAAAGGATTCAACAAGACAGTCAGGAATCCATGCAAATGAAGGAATACATGGAGCGATTACAGCTAGAACAATTAGAGCAAAGCTTTCAATTGATTGAGGCGGACCAACGGAATTATAATGTTTTTATTCCTTTTAAAGATTGTGCTATAAAACTATGGGAAGTCTATGAAAAATGCTCAGAAATCACCGATTTATTTGAGCGCAAACGAGCAGTCAAACGCCTAAAACCAAAGCTGCTCAAATTTGTCACCAAATTTCCCAAATACGCCTATAATCCACCACCAGATCAAAGAGATCAGCCAATTATTTATGAGGTGAATTGGGCATTACATTACGATCTCATTTTAGGATTCAAATCTGAAGATCAACAAGAAACGGTCTTATTCTTTTAAAACAAAAAAATGGAAATTTATATTACTACTTACGGTACTTATGTACATGTAAAAGACCAGCTCTTTGCCATTCGTCAAAAGACAGAAGAAGGGGAGTGGAAGCACGATTTGATTGCTGCCCATAAGATTAAGTCGATTATATTTACCACACAAGCTTCCATCAGCACCGAAGCCGTCCGTCTAGCACTCATCAATAATATAGATGTTCTATTTATGGAATCCAATGGTAAACCTTTGGGTAGAGTATGGCATAG
>JAHDFT010000074.1:0-3471 GCA_020628015.1 Bacteroidota bacterium | reverse complement strand
CTTTTAATGCCTTTTTGAATTATGCCTATGGTATTTTGTATGGGAAAGTAGAAAAAGCCCTCATTATTGCTGGACTTGACCCCTATGTCGGTTTTATGCATCGAGATGATTACAACCAAAAAAGCCTTGTATTTGATTATATAGAACCTTATCGGATTTATGGTGAACGGGTGGTTTATGCTCTATTTGCCAATAAAAAGGTCACTTCGGAACATACCGACGCAATCACCAATGGTTTTTCCCTCAATAAAGCAGGAAAAATGCTATTGATCGAAGCCTTCCAACAATATACTGTAGAAGAAAAGGTGTTATACAATAAACGCAAAGAAAGCCGCATCAATATTTTGCAACTAGAAGCACATCATATTGCACAAAAGATTTTGAAAGATAAAAAGGACGAATGTGAGTAAATCTAAACCTAAATCTAAACCATAAACCATGATACTTTGGACATTATATGACATTGTAGAAGACAAAACCCGTAATAGAGTTGCTAAATACTGCAAACAAGCGGGCTTATATAGAGTGCAATACTCTGTTTTTCTAGGAGAAGTGGACAAACACAGACGAGACACCTTAGAATTACAAATTGCAGCTATTATCAATCCAGCAACCGATTCGGTCTATCTCTTTCCGATGAGCAAGGATGAATTAAGAGATACCACTTTAATGGGCAAAGCCTTTGACAAGAAGCGGATTACGGAGGAGGTAAAATTGCTATTTATCTAGTGAGCCTCTAGCTTATTACAGAACTAAATAAACCATAAACCATATGTTTACCCTTACCCCATCACACATTATACAATACCTTTACTGTCCCCGTTTCATTTACTTTGAATACGTTTTACAAATACCAGAATACCAAGAAAAAGACTTCAAAGTAAACAAGGGTAGGGAAGTACACGCACAAAAAACACAAATCAACAAAGCCTATTTACGCCAAAAAATCGGTGCCATAGACAAATGGATTGGCTCCTATTTGACCAATGACTCCTTAAGAGGCGAGGTAGACGAAGTTTTACTCTTAGACGACGATACAATGGCACCCTTAGACTTCAAATTCGCCAAATACGAAGGCCGCATTTACGATACCTACAAGACCCAACTTTACTGTTATGCCATTTTAATAGAGCACAATTTTAATAAGTCGGTTGATAAAGGCTTTTTAGTCTATACTCGCAGTCGTAATAAGCTTATAGAAATACCAATCAAGGAAGCACAAAAAACAAAAGTATCCAAAGCAGCTCTAGCAATTCAGCAAATTATAGGCGAAAATACCTACCCTAAAGCTACAAAATTCAAGAAAAGATGCTTAAATTGCACCTATCGAAACATCTGCACAAAGTAATGGTTTGTTAGCTCTATCGAAAATTATTTTTTTGTTAGACAAAATAAGTGGCAAACGCTTGTATACAAACAGTTTGTATTTTTTCATTAGTATGAAATTTTGTTAAAATCATTCCATTTTACCAATGCAATCATCTATTTCTTTGCTAGTAAAATTTGTTTATACTATTGATTTGCAATACATTGTGCAATGTACGACTTCGTGAGGCTTATCCATTGTAATGAGGATTGAAACGCTGGTTCCATAGCTGTATATATGGTCAACTCCTAGCTTCGTGAGGCTTATCCATTGTAATGAGGATTGAAACAATAACCTGAAAGGTATCTCCTTTCGCCCCATCCTCCTTCGTGAGGCTTATCCATTGTAATGAGGATTGAAACAGGAGTGCAAGCAAGAGTTGATGATTGGGTAGTCGTCTTCGTGAGGCTTATCCATTGTAATGAGGATTGAAACCTGGACTAAAGAAAAAAACTAGGCTAAAAATCTCAATCTTCGTGAGGCTTATCCATTGTAATGAGGATTGAAACAGGGTTTACCAGATTATCATACATATGAGCAACATTTCTTCGTGAGGCTTATCCATTGTAATGAGGATTGAAACGTAAAAGATATTTCGGCTCTTCTATCATCGCAAACACTTCGTGAGGCTTATCCATTGTAATGAGGATTGAAACTTGATGAAAACGGCAATACTATTGATGATCCTGCTCTTCGTGAGGCTTATCCATTGTAATGAGGATTGAAACTTAGTCACAATGAACATGTAAGTAGAATTACTAATAACTTCGTGAGGCTTATCCATTGTAATGAGGATTGAAACATCGTGCAATAGCTGATGGACTACTTACGCCAGCTCTTCGTGAGGCTTATCCATTGTAATGAGGATTGAAACATGGTGGCAATTTGGAATTACTAGGTCTTTGATCCTTCTTCGTGAGGCTTATCCATTGTAATGAGGATTGAAACTCTAAGGCTTCCCCACTTGCCGCCAGTTAAAATATTCTTCGTGAGGCTTATCCATTGTAATGAGGATTGAAACTGCTTATAAAAATAAAGTGGATCAAATAATACTACTTTCTTCGTGAGGCTTATCCATTGTAATGAGGATTGAAACGCCAGTATCACGTTAATTCATTTAGGGCGATTACCCTTCGTGAGGCTTATCCATTGTAATGAGGATTGAAACCCGCAAGAAAAAGCAATCATGAATATAGAGCAAGCTCTTCGTGAGGCTTATCCATTGTAATGAGGATTGAAACTAGATGGTGATTATTTTGAAGCTGATGGCTGCGTGAACTTCGTGAGGCTTATCCATTGTAATGAGGATTGAAACGAAGTAGCAGGAAATGAAACATTAACAGGGACTTTCGCTTCGTGAGGCTTATCCATTGTAATGAGGATTGAAACGTAGTAGTGTCGGTTTCGCCTGTGATTTCTGGTGGTCTTCGTGAGGCTTATCCATTGTAATGAGGATTGAAACGCAGACAGACTCTTGATATCCCATGTCGTCCACTGACTTCGTGAGGCTTATCCATTGTAATGAGGATTGAAACATTTTCTGCGTTTTATTGCCCGTAAGAATATAGTCAGACTTCGTGAGGCTTATCCATTGTAATGAGGATTGAAACAGAAGGGAGAAGTAATGATCTTAAGTAAGAAACAAGGCTTCGTGAGGCTTATCCATTGTAATGAGGATTGAAACAGAAGGGAGAAGTAATGATCTTAAGTAAGAAACAAGGCTTCGTGAGGCTTATCCATTGTAATGAGGATGAACTGTGTTAAAAAACAAGCTTTTTCCAAACTTTTTTTATGCAAAATGAAAAATTGCTATATGTAATGTGTTTTTAAATGCCTTTCTAGCGTCAGTAAGTCTGACTTTTATTCCTATTTAAAGAGAACTGTATTTTGTCGGTAGGCGGATATGGAATTCGCCCTTACCTAATCATTATCGAATTGCTCCCCATTTTTGATGACTCCAAATGCCTGCTGTAGGGCTTATCCATTATAAAAAGGATTGAAAGATTTGAGTTTTTCCCTCAACCAGCTTCCTAAATTGAGAAGCCAGCCAAGCTTTTTCCTAAGTCAGCTTCACAAATTGAGAACTCGGCCGAGCTTTTACCCCA
>JAHDFT010000073.1 GCA_020628015.1 Bacteroidota bacterium | reverse complement strand
GGGAGTCAAAGACTTGGGATTCTAAAACAAAAAAGTGGAAATGAGTTCAATATGAAGCATAAGTTTTAAACTTAGGCTTCATATTGATTTTAATCTCCCTACAAAGTCCCTCTCAAAGCCTGTTCCCTTTCAATTGCCTCAAATAAAGCCTTGAAATTACCTTTCCCAAAAGATTTCGCTCCCTTTCTTTGAATAATTTCATAAAAAACCGTTGGGCGATCTTGTACGGGTTTGGTAAAGATTTGGAGTAAATAACCCTCATCATCACGATCCACCAGAATATTCAAAGCCTGCAAAGCCGCCACTTCCTCCTCAATATTACCCACTCGTTCCAATAAATCATCATAATAATTATCAGGAACATATAAAAAGTCTACTCCACGTCTACGCAATTCGCCTACAGTTTCCAAAATATCATCTGTAGCAATAGCGATATGTTGAACCCCTGCAGAGTGGTAAAAATCCAGATATTCTTCAATTTGAGAACGTTTTTTACCTTCTGCTGGCTCATTAATCGGAAATTTGACATAACCATTTCCATTAGAAACCACCTTAGACATTAATGCAGTATATTCTGTTGAAATATCTTTATCATCAAAGGTAATAAGCAATTTAAAACCCATCACATCTTCATAAAATTTCACCCAATCATTCATTTGTCCTAACTCCACATTACCAACACAATGATCGACATATTTCAAACCAACAGGAGCAATAGGCATTGGACTACTTGCTGCCTGAAAACCTGGCATAAAAGCTCCACTATAATTTTTGCGTTCCACAAATTTGTGAATAGTTTCTCCATAAGTCTGAATCGCAGAGACGACTATAGTGCCATCATCATCTTGCAAAGTTGTTGGTTCCATTATTGCCTTAGCTCCTCTTTTTACCGTTTCCTCAAAAGATTTTTGAGCATCATCCACCCATAAAGCCAAGACTTTCACGCCATCTCCATGCTTTTTTACATGCGCTGCTACAGGAGAATCGGGGGTCAAAGCGGCCGTTAATACCAAGCGAATTTTATCTTGTTTTAAAACATAACTGGTTCGATCTTTTAAACCGGTTTCTAGTCCTGCATAAGCCACCAATTCATAACCAAAGGCTGTTTGATAATAATAAGCAGATTGCTTGGCATTACCTACATAAAATTCAATATGATCTGTGCCGTTTAGGGGCAGAAAATCACCAACTTCCTGTGCATTCGGGAGTGTTTCTAAATTAGTTGCCATGAGATTGATGTTGATTTTTAGTAAAATAAATATTATAATGTAGTTTTATGAGCTAATCTTACACAAAATTACAATTTTTTAAATTGAAATGCTAGAAGCTTTAGTGATGGAACAGAAATAAATTCAGCCATATCCTTTATTATTTAGCCTAATACTTCGTTACAAAAATATCACGTACATTCCATGTATGCTCAATTTTTGTGCCTTGTCTTAGGCTAAATAATTGAAAGGATATTTTAGCCGACTTTATTTCTAATCCATCACTTAGAACAGAATGAGAGAGCCTATGATTAATTAGCACATCTATAAAATAAATTGTATTTTTGGAAAGTATACTTTAAATTGGAATTAGGAGAAAATCCGAAATAAACTTAATTTATTAGTTTAGATCATGTAACTTTGAAGGCTATTTAAGTCTTTACTATAATTTACACATAATTCATTTATACACTCATTTAAATCCAAACTACCATGAAAACGGATCTTTACACTAAAGTTATTTTGACAATTATTGCTGTTTGTTTATCAATTAATGTATTGCAAAGCTGGGAATTAATCCCAACAGCTACAGCAGATGGCATGGAAACTAATACAATTGTTGTGCCTTTGAATCCAGATGGTTCTATTGATGTTAATGTGAAAACCATTATGGAGAATATGGATGTAAACATTGAGGAGATTAATGGCAATAGTTTCTATGGGTCTGCAATTCCTGTAACTGCTAACGGTGAGTTAGATGTGAATATTGAAGAGGTTGGTGGATACTCTGTTTCCAATAAATTACCTGTCGAACAGAAGTAATGATTGGTAATGCCGAACTCAATATTGAATTTGGTATAAGAAATGAAGTAATGATAATGTTACTGAGGACTGTGATTCTAGTGCATTATTATTACTTCATTCAAATTTTCTAACTATATACAATCTAATGACTAGTAAACTACTATTCCCTTTATTGTTATTGATTTTCATTATTGCTGCTTGTAGTGGAGGAGATCAAACAAATCAGCAAAATGACCAAGCTGAATCAACAAAAACAACTGTATCTACAGAAGCCATTCAACAAGAGGTAGGAGAAAGTCCTAGTTATACAGCAGAAGAGTTGAATAACTTAGGAATGTTAGTAGACAATGGCGCACCAGAAGGATTAGCTGTAGGAGATAAAGCTCCTGATTTTGAGGCTAAAGATATGTTAGGTAATCCGATTGTCTTGTCGAAAATATTAGCACACAAACCTGTTGTCTTATTATTCTACAGAGGTTATTGGTGTCCCATATGTACTCGTTACTTAAAAGCCTTTCAAGATTCTATAGAGCTGATTCAAGAAACAGGAGCGATTGTATTGGCGGTTACTCCAGAAACAGCAGATTATGCCAATGAAACTTTAACCGAAACAGGAACAAGTGTGACGCTTATTCCTGATTCTAGTAATGTGATTATGGATGCTTACAAAGTAAGTTTTCCAGTAACAGAAGCTTATCAAAATAAAATCAAAGAAAAATTAGAGGCGGATATAGCAGAAACGAATGGTGCAGATGCCGCTTATTTACCCGTTCCAGCTACCTACATTATCAATGAAAATGGAGAAATTAGCTGGCGACATTTCGATCCAAATTATAGAAAGCGAGCGAGTGTTAAGGATATATTAGCACGGCTTTAAAACAATAGCATAAACATAAATCGACAGATTAATAGATGAAATAGATCATCAATTTCTAAACCGAATTATTATGAAAACATTCTTTCCCTTACTCATTGTATGTCTTTGTTGGACTACAATAACCCTAGCACAAGAGAAACATGCTTGTGAGACTTTTAATGAACTAGAAAGCGAGATTACTCGATATGAAGGCTTGAAATCTAAGGCTACAAGTACGCATGAGAAATCTGGACATGATCGGATGATTCAAATGTTGTCTACTAAGGCTATTGACCCACTAACCAAATGTGCTAAGGAATTCAAAGGTGGTGATATAGCATCAAAAATGCATATTGTCCTTAAAATGGGTAAATTATATTATAATGCAGGAAGAAAAGAAGAGGCTAAAGAGTATTTTGAGGAGTGCTTTTTTCATGAAGAGGCAGAAAAAGTAACCTTTGGTAGCCAAACAGTTAAGGAAGCGAGTGAAGATTGGTTGAAAAAATATGCTCCAGGCTATCAAGAGTCTATGCATACCGAAGAAGCGCACAGTAATACTAGTGGAGATCAAAAGCAAGGAGGAAATGTTTATGAGTATAATTTACCACATCAGCAATTTCCAGAAGAGATTCCGCCAGCAGGTGGGAGTAGTGTAGTAACGACTTCACCAACTTCGCCAATTATTGTACAACCAACGGTGCAACCCCAAAGCCAAAGTCCAAATGTAAAAGTAGTAGAGGAAAAACCATTATCCAATCAAAGTGTGGTAACAAGTCAGGAAGCACCTTTGGTGAATCCTTTGGCTAATTCCAATAATAGTAATAGTGGTTCAACAACAAATGTAGGTAATTTAGATTGGGGCGTTCAAGAATCAACAACTTATCAAAATCGTACCTCAAATCAACCTTTTGTTGACCAATATGGTCGTCCTTTAAGTACTTCGAAGATTGGTAAAACGACTTATAAACCAATTAATCGAGGAAGAAGTGTTCAACAAAGAAATCCAGCACCAGCACCTGTTAAGCAAAATAATCCGCAGCCACAACGGGTAATTACTGTAGAACAACAGCCAATAGTGCAACCACAACAGCAAGTAATCACCGTCCAACAGCCTGTTCAGCAACAACAGCAAGTAATTACCGTTCAACAACCTGTTCAACAACAACAGCAAACAACTACGCCGCAACCTTATCCTTGGGAAATTTATGAGCAAAGTTTGCAGCAACAATCTGTTATTGTGAATGATTATGGGGTGATTTATCAAAATGAACCAAATCTTGTTGATCCTAATCAAGCACATCAACAAAATGTACGCAATACTTATAATCACCAACAGCAAACACAGCAACAGCCTTATTATCAAAATCAACAAACTCGTCAGCAAAATACGCAAACATCGGCTAATGTGACAAGTGGTAATGGTAATAGGCGAGTATATCAACAAACAGATGCAAATGGTGGAGAGCGTCATGTGGTTACCATCAAATTGAGAGGACAGGAGGAACGTGCCATTAAGGAAGAGGCACAAAAACGCAAAAAAAGGAAATTTAAAATATCCAGACGGGTAGGAAGATAATCATAAATAAATTAAACAAATAATTTTGATTACCCCATTCTGTAGGCAGCATTGTTTACAATGCGATTCTACAGAATAGGGTAATCTAATCGAAGCCAATATCAATTCCGTTCAAATTTCCCCATAAACGTCGCAAATCCAGTTACTCCACCACGTTTTACCTTAATCTCCCCAGTCGCAAGAGCTTTAACAGGGTTCCTAATTTCTGCCAAGATTTCCTTCCACACAAAAGAAGTCGTTTCAATTTCTAAATCAGGCTCCGTCATCGCAAAAGGCTGCACCTCTGCAATCCCTCTGCGGATGTGTATCGTCCAGTATTTATCAATATCTGTAAAGTGAAAAACGGCTTTTTTATTATAATCCAAGCATTTTTCTGCCATTAAATTGACCCGAACCGCTTCTCATAGAACATGCGTTCTGGCTCTTTGCCTAGTTTTTGATAGTATTTTTGATGTTGTCCTTCTGCTTTATAGAAACTAGTTGCCCGTACAACTTGTGTAACAATTTCTAGTCCTTTTGCTTTGAGCTGTTCGACTAGGTTATCTGCAATTTTTCTTTGATAATCATTGAGATAAAAAATAGCAGAACGATATTTACCATCATTATTCTTGCCTTGTAATTCTGCATTGGTGGCTTTATGCATTTCAAAAAAGAATTTAGCAAGCGTTTCAAAATCGGTTAGCTTTTTATCAAAAATTACCTCTACTGCTTCTGTATGCCCTGTCAAGCCTGAGCTGACTTCCCGATAAGTAGGGCGAGATACTTTCCCACCAGTATAACCCACTCTAGTTGCCACAACGCCCTTTTGCTGGCGAAGTCGGAATTCTTTGCCCCAAAAACAACCAGAAGCAAAAATAGCTCGTTCATAAGGTGCCTGCTCTGAAGGGACAAAACGCATGGATATAGAATTGACACAATGACGGACATTTTTATCCGTAAAACGCTCTCCATCAAATACATGTCCTAAATGCCCACCACAATTATTACACACGATTTCTTTTCGATAACCATCCTCGTCTAAAACTTTTTTGACCATTTCTGGAATCTCATCATCAAAACTTGGCCAGCCACAACCCGAACTAAATTTATCTTCTGAAAAATAAAGAGGAGCCTCACATTGTCGGCAAAGATATAGTCCAGGCAATTCATTTTTATTATATTCTCCTGTGAAGGGTGGTTCTGTACCTTTGTCAAGAATTACCTGTGCCTCCATTTTATTAAGCGAATTATA
This sequence comes from Bacteroidota bacterium, assembly GCA_020628015.1. GTDB lineage: Bacteria > Bacteroidota > Bacteroidia > Chitinophagales > UBA2359 > JAHDFT01. The sequence goes on along the minus strand of JAHDFT010000073.1, from coordinate 9,630 downwards.
GGATTCTTTTGTTTTCATATGCTTATACACTATATTTGAAATGATTTAATGAAGCAAAAATAGAAATAATTGATATATTGTTCACCATTGTTGATGCTTCGATTGTAAATATACAAGTTTTTTCCTATAAAAATTAGGAGCTTTAGAAAATGACTAGTTGTTTTGGAGAAAAACCTTAACTTGTGTAAGGAACGAGTGAAAAATAAATTTACAAATTTTGGTTAGAGAAATTTGACACTAGACGAGGCAAAAAACGTAGGCAATGCAGGGCATTGGCGAGGCTTTTTAACGAAGTATAGGGTTAAATTTATCAATCAAAATGACAAGTTATTTTTTTACTGTTCCTAAGGTTTCCTATCGAATTTTACTGAAAAATAAATCCATTATGAAATATTTCTCTTTCACATTACTCTTTTGTCTCTTTTCTTTTACAAGTCTATTAGCCAATAATTGGCAAGCTAAAGTCCATCCAACAGTACTAGAAGCTACCAAATCAGGAAAATCAACAGATGCGCTTGTGTGGATGAAAGCACAAGCAGATATTAGCCAAGCTCACCAAATCAAAGGAAAAGTGGCGAAAGCAAGCTATGTCTATGAAATCCTTAGTAACGAAGCCACACAAACACAAGGAAACGTATTAGAAATTGTAGAAAAATATCAGATTCCCTACCGATCTTATTGGATTGTCAATAGCGTTTGGATCAAAGCGAATACTGCTGTATTAAAAGAATTAGGAGCTTTAGAAGAAGTCAAACAAATTATTCCAGATCCTTCGGTAGCATTAGAAGATTATCAAATGACCACACAACAAACCAATACTGCTAAAACGGAGACTGCTTTTGATTGGGGACTGGAAAAGATGAATGTCCCAGCCGTTTGGAATATTGGTATTCAAGGTGAAGGGGTTGTTGTTGGCGGACAGGATACAGGCTATAAATGGGATCATGAGGCGGTGAAAGCTAATTATCGAGGTTGGGATGCTAATGATACTATTGTTGACCACAATTACAATTGGCATGATGCCATCCATGAATTGAACGAGTTACATGCCGATGAGGAAGGGAATCTAGGAGAAAACCCTTGTGGTTTGTCGCTCAAGGAGCCTTGTGATGATAATAATCATGGTACGCATACCATCGGCACTATTGCTGGTGGAGTAGCGGTAGATGCAGATATAAATATTGGAGTTGCTCCTAAAGCCAAATGGATTGGTTGTCGCAATATGGAACGAGGTTGGGGAAAGACGAGTACTTATATTGAATGTTTTCAATGGTTTTTAGCTCCTACAGATGTCAATAATGAAAATCCTGATCCTTCAAAGGCTCCGCATGTGATTAATAACTCTTGGTCTTGTCCTGAAGAGGAAGGTTGTGTGCCTGAAAATTTTGAGACAATGGAAACTGTGGTGAATAATTTGGTTGCCGCAGGTACGGTTGTGGTGGCTAGTGCTTCTAATGGAGGACGAAATGGATGTGGAACAATTAATTCACCAGCAAATATTTTTGAAGCTTCCTTTACTGTTGGTGCCTCTAATAATAACGATGATATAGCCAACTTTAGTAGTAGAGGCCCAGTCATTATAGATGGCAGTTTTAGACAAAAACCGAATGTGGTCGCTCCTGGAGTACAGGTCTATTCTGCTACTGCGGATACCATAAATAGCTATGCGAGATATAGCGGTACTAGTATGGCTGGTCCGAATACCGCAGGTGTCGTGGCTTTGATGATTGATGCCAATCCATTGTTGGAAGGAGAGGTTTATGAAATTCAACGCCTTTTACAAGATAATGCCGTACCAATCTATAGCGAGGATTCTTGTGGTACAGATATACCTACAGATTTACCCAATAATCTAGCTGGTTGGGGGCGCATCAATGCAGAAGCTGCGGTTGTAGCAGCTTTACAATACACAGGTACAGCAGATAATGATTTGGAGGAACAGATTATTGCTTATCCCAATCCAGTAGTCCAAAATTTACATTTTATTTGTAAGGGCATTCAAGGAGAATTTGAGTTGCGTGTTTATGATATTAAGGGGCAATTGGTCGGCACTAAATCAGTCATTAATGGAGATTACAATCATTTTTCCATTTATATGGGACATCTTTCTTCTGGGATGTATTTTTATGAATTGAGTGATGGAGCGCAGGTGTTTAATGGGAAGATTGTGAGAGAATGATGCTACAAGCCCAAAAAAAATTTTTGAATCCCAAAAAATAATAGTACCTTGAACCAAAATACGACATCAATGAATACAATTACATTACATCATCATCATTTTGATACTTGCAATCAGGCGAGCTAGTGATGCTATGTAATTAATATACATAATATAATAAGGAACCCGTCTGATCATTGTATCAGACGGGTTTTTTATTTTGGGCTAATCCTTAAAAAATAAATCATTATAAAAATGCTATTTCTTACACAAATAAATATCCATCATCATTTCCATACTTGCAATCAGGCGAGCTGGTGGTGATAGGTATATACTACAGCATTATAAGAATCCCGTCTGGTTATTGTATCAGACGGGATTTTTTATGTTCTAAACCCAATGAAAAAATAAAATCAATAAACCTTAAAATAAAATCATGAATCCATTAAAAATAGCCATTCAAAAAAGCGGAAGACTCAATCAAGGCTCTCTGAAGCTGCTTAAAGATTGCGGTTTATCCATTAACAATGGTCGAGATCAATTAAAAGTCACCATTCCCAATTTCCCAGCAGAAATTCTTTATCTGCGAAACTCCGATATTCCCCAATACCTAGAAGATGGTGTGGTAGATATTGCCATTATAGGCGAAAATCTACTCATCGAAAAGGAAAAACAGGTGGAGATTTTAGAGCGACTGGGTTTTTCTAAATGTAAAGTCTGTCTAGCAGTTCCTAAAGAGATCGAGAGTGATGAGCTATCCTATTTTCAAGGAAAAAGAATTGCCACTTCTTATCCCAATACCCTTCGGAAATTCCTAAATGACAATAATATACAAGCAGACATTCACATGATTTCAGGCTCCGTAGAAATTGCACCTAATATTGGTTTGGCAGATGGAATCTGTGATATTGTCAGTTCAGGCAGCACCTTATTTAAAAACGGATTAAGGGCAACACAAACAATTCTTAAATCTGAAGCAGTATTAGCGAAATCTTTAAATCTCAATGGAGAAAAAGAAGCAATTTTAGAACGATTATTATTTAGAATGAAGTCGGTTTTGAGGGCTAAAAACAATAAATACATCTTAATGAATGTCCCCAATGACCAAATTGAAGCCATTTCCCAAGTCTTACCCGTCCTTAAAAGCCCAACCGTTTTGCCACTAGTAGAAGAAGGTTGGAGTTCGCTACATTCTGTTATAGAAGAAACTAAATTTTGGGAGGTCATCGACGAATTAAAAGCACTAGGCGCAGAAGGTATTTTAATTGTTCCAATCAATAAAATGGTATTATAATGCAAAGAATCAATTATCCAAATCCAGAAGACTGGTCAGCATTAACCCAAAGACCCGTTTATGAGCAAGCGAGTTTGATTGAAGTGGTGAGTGGGATTTTGAATACGGTAAAAAGGGAAAAAGATGCTGCTTTGAGACGATATGCTTTGCAATTTGATAAAGCAGATCTAAAGGAATTACAGGTGAGCAATGAAGAAATAAAGGAGGCAGTCGAAGCTGTTCCCCAAGATTTAAAATCGGCAATTCAGGTAGCTAAAAATAATATTGAGAAATTCCATGCGGCACAGCAAGAAGAGGTCAAAGTAATGGAGACAACTGTTGGGGTGAAATGCTGGCGCAAAAATGTGCCTATAGAGAAGGTGGGTTTATACATTCCTGGCGGTTCTGCCCCTTTATTTTCTACTATATTAATGTTGGGCATTCCTGCAAGATTAGCAGGCTGCCAAACCATTATTTTGTGTACCCCTCCTAATGAGTCTGGACAAATCAATCCAGCCATTTTATTCACCGCCCAGCTCATCGGCATCACCCAAATCTACAAAGTAGGTGGCGCACAAGCCATCGGTGCCATGGCCTACGGCACCGAAAGCATTCCACAAGTCTATAAAATCTTTGGGCCAGGCAATCAATACGTCACCAAAGCCAAAGAACTCGTTCAACAAGACGGTTTAGCCATTGATATGCCCGCAGGACCAAGTGAAGTACTAGTTATTGCAGACAAAACAGGGAATCCAGCCTTTATTGCAGCAGATTTATTATCACAAGCAGAACATGGCGCAGATAGTCAGGTGATTTTATTGAGTGATCAGGAGGAAATCATCAAGGCAACCCTAACCGCCATCGCTGAACAATTGCCCCAATTACCTAGAGCAGCGATTGCCCAAGCTGCCCTCAAAAACAGCAAAGCCATTCTCCTAAAAGATATAGCAGAATGCATCGCATGGAGTAATTGCTACGCTCCAGAACACTTAATTATTGCTTCCTCCAATGCATTAGATTTTGTAGAAGGAATTGTCAATGCAGGCTCGGTCTTTTTGGGGAATTATAGCTGTGAAAGTGCAGGTGATTATGCAAGCGGTACGAATCACACCTTACCTACCAATGGTTTTGCCAAGAATTATAGCGGTGTTTCCTTAGATAGCTTTGTCAAAAAAATCACCTTTCAGTCATTAAGCAAACAAGGGATTCAAAACATTGGCCCAGCCATCGAAATCATGGCAGAGGCGGAAGAATTAGTAGCACACAAAAACGCTGTTTCACTAAGATTAAAATCCATCAACAATGAATAATTTACAAGCATTAGTTCGACCAAATATCTTTCGTTTAAAACCTTATTCGAGTGCGAGAGATGAATTTACAGGTAAAGCAGGCATTTTCCTAGATGCCAATGAAAATCCTTATGGTAGCCTCAATCGTTATCCTGATCCTTATCAAAGGGAATTGAAGGCAAAGCTGGCGGCTTATAAAGGGGTAAATCCAGCAAATATTTTTATTGGAAATGGGAGTGATGAGGTGATTGATTTGGCTTTTCGCATTTTTTGTAGACCTGGACAAGACAAAGCCCTGAGTTTTAGCCCTTCTTATGGCATGTATGATGTGGCGGCGGATATTAATGATACGGAATTAATTAAACTGCCTTTAAGGGATGACTTTCAGATAGATACAGCTGCTTTAAGTCCTTATTTTAATGACGAATGTTTAAAGCTGATTTTTATCTGTTCACCCAATAATCCAACAGGGAATTGTATGAATGCAGCAGATATTGACTATATCCTACAAAATTTCAAAGGCATTGTCTTGATTGATGAGGCTTATATTGATTTTAGCGAAGAAATTTCTTGGAATCAAAGAATTTTGGATTATCCCAATTTAATAGTAAGCCAAACTTTTAGCAAGGCTTGGGGATTGGCAGCCGCTAGAGTAGGAACGGCTTATATGAATGCAGATTTATTGCACTTTTTCAATAAGGTGAAGGCTCCGTATAATGTCAGTCAGGTGAATCAGGAAGTAGCGATGGATGCACTAGATGATTTAGCGACATATGAACAAAATCGAACCGCCATTTTACAAGAAAAAAAGCGATTAAAAGCCGCTCTGAAAGCCTTGAATTTTGTAAGACAAATTTATCCATCTGATGCGAATTTTTTTCTAGTAGAGGTGAATAATGCGAATGAGCTTTATCAACAATTAATCGAAAGAAAAATTATTATCCGAAATAGACATAAATTGGTTAACAATTGCATTCGCATCACCATTGGAAAACCTGAAGAAAATCAAGCCTTAATCAAAGCTTTACAAGGCTTACAAGCAGAAATGATGGTTTGATGGAGTTGCTATTTATTAAACAATTTTACAAAAAATAAACATGCAAAAAGTATTATTCTTAGATCGGGACGGCACCTTAGTTATAGAGCCACCCATAGATTATCAATTAGATAGCTTAGAAAAGCTGGAATTTTATCCAGGAGTCTTTCAATGGCTGGCTAAGATTGTGCTAGAATTGGATTATGAATTGGTCATGGTCACCAATCAAGATGGATTAGGTACCAGTTCTTTTCCAGAGGAGACTTTTTGGCCAGCCCACAATAAAATGCTTCAAGCCTTTAAAAATGAAGGGATTGTTTTCTCCGATATATTAATTGACCGCAGTTTTCCAGCAGACAATGCCCCTACACGAAAACCGAGAACAGGTTTATTACAAAAATACATCTATGGAAACTATGACCTAGCCAATTCCTTTGTCGTAGGAGATCGACTAACAGATATTGAATTGGCAACGAATCTAGGCGCAAAGGGGATTTTTATAGGAGAAGAAGCTTCAAATGCTGTTTTAGCAACCAAAAGCTGGGAGGATATTTATCAATTCCTAAAAAATCGGGCAAGAGAAGCCACAGTTTTTCGAGAAACAAAGGAGACGGCTATTGAAGTCTATTTGAATTTGGATGGAAAAGGACAGGGAAATATGAATACAGGCTTGGGCTTTTTCGATCACATGCTAGATCAAATTGCAAGACATGGAAATGTAGATTTGAGTGTAAAAGTTGATGGTGATTTAGAGATTGATGAGCATCACACCATTGAAGATGTGGCTCTAACACTAGGAACAGCCTTTACCAAAGCTTTAGGACGTAAAAAAGGAATCGAGCGTTATGGTTTTCTCCTACCAATGGATGATTGTCTAGCACAAGTAGCTATTGATTTTGGGGGAAGACCTTGGCTGGTTTGGGAGGTTGATTTTAAACGGGAAAAGATTGGGGATATGCCTACGGAAATGTTTATGCATTTTTTCAAGTCCTTTAGTGATACAGCTAAGTGTAATTTGAATATCAAAGCGGAAGGACAAAATGAGCATCACAAAATAGAATCCATTTTCAAGGCTTTTGCTAGAGCGATTAAAATGGCGGTGAATCAGACTGCTAATTATGCCATACCAAGTACAAAAGGAAGTTTATGATTGTCATTATTGATTATAAAGCAGGGAATATTGGCTCGGTAAAGAATGCCCTCTATCGCTTGAATTGTGAGTGTATGATTTCCGATAATCCCAATACGATTTTACAAGCAGATAAGGTGATTTTTCCAGGAGTAGGGGAGGCTAGTTCGGCAATGCAATACCTCAGAGCAAAGAACTTGGATCAACTTTTATTTCAAATCACTCAACCCATGTTGGGCATTTGTCTAGGACTACAATTAATGTGTGCTTTTAGTGAGGAAGGCAATACAGATTGTCTGGGGATTTTTCCTAAAGTAATGGTCAAACAATTTCCGCCAAAGGATAAGGTACCACATATGGGCTGGAATAATTTCACGACTATTAAGGGGGAATTATTTCAAAATATACAGCCAATGGATGATGTATATTATGTGCATGGGTATTACGCAGAACTGAATGACTATACTTCTGGGGTTTGTGATTATATCGAGCCTTTTAGTGCCGCCATGCAAAAAGATAATTTCTACGCAACTCAATTTCACCCCGAAAAATCAGCCAATATCGGGGAGCAAATCCTAAAAAACTTTCTAGCCTTATGAGAATTATACCAGCAATAGATTTGATTGAAGGAAAATGTATCCGTCTTTCCAAAGGGGATTACAATACCAAAAAGGTCTACAATGAAAATCCCCTCGAAGTAGCCAAAGCTTTTGAAGATCAAGGCGTGGAATATCTTCATGTAGTGGATTTAGATGGAGCAAAATCCAAGCATATTGTCAATCATAAAATCCTAGCAAAAATCAGTCAGCAAACCAATTTAAAGATTGATTTTGGTGGAGGGCTGAAATCAGATGAAGATTTAAAGATTGCTTTTGACTCAGGTGCTAATCAGGTGACTATTGGTAGTATTGCTGCCAATCAACCCGATCTATTTTTAAAATGGTTCGAGGAATATGGAGCGGATAAAATCATTCTAGGCGCAGATTGTCGAAAACGCAAGATTGCCACCAATGGCTGGTTAGAAAGTTCTGAGCTAGATGTCAAAGATTTTATTCAGGCTTATGTGGATAAAGGGATTAATTATGTCATTTGTACGGATATTGCCAAAGATGGCATGCTAGAAGGTGCGGCTAATGCTCTTTATGAAGAATTGCTTCAGGAAATGGATTTTAAGCTCATTGCAAGTGGTGGGGTAACGACGCTACAAGATATTGAGGCATTGAAGGGAATTGGTTGTGAGGGGGTGATTATTGGTAAAGCGATCTATGAGGGAAGAATTGATTTGGGAAGGGCTTTAGCAATAGCGAAATAATTAGGTCTGATTAGAGATTTTAAATTGTATGATCATTTTAATAGTACACTATAATTATGCTTAAAAAAAGAATCATTCCTTGTCTGGATATTAAAGATGGGAGAACCGTCAAGGGCGTTAACTTTGTGGATATTCGGGATGCAGGTGATCCCATAGTCCTAGCCAAACAATACGTCCAACAAGGAGCAGATGAATTGGTTTTTCTCGACATTACCGCCACCATAGAGAAGCGAGAAACCCTTATTGAATTGGTTCGCAAAATCGCTCAAGAGATTAATATTCCTTTTACCGTTGGTGGAGGCATTAAAACGGTCGAAGATGTGAGTAATTTACTTCAAGCTGGGGCAGATAAGGTGAGTGTGAACTCTTCTGCAATTAAACGACCAGCTTTACTATCCGAAATCGCTAATGCCTTTGGTAGTCAATGCCTCGTCGTAGCTATTGATACCAAATATGAAGCAGAAGAATGGAAAGTTTTTGTACATGGAGGACGTAAAGCAACTGGTTTAAGAACCTTGGATTGGGTAAAACAAGTGGAAGATTTAGGTGCAGGAGAAATTCTTTTAACTTCTATGAATAATGATGGCACTAAATCAGGCTTTGCCTTAGCTATTTGCAAAGCGGTAAGTGAATCGGTCAATATTCCAGTCATCGCTTCAGGAGGAGCAGGGTCGAAAGCTCATTTTCAGGAAGTATTTGAGCAAACGAAGGTAACGGGAGCCTTAGCTGCTAGTATTTTCCACTACGGAGAAATTCCCATTCCCGAATTAAAACAATATTTACAAATCCAAAATATAGCTATAAGATGCAATTATTAAACGAAACCATTTCGCAAATTGATTTTGCCAAAGGTGGCGGATTGATTCCAGTCATCATTCAAAATGCTCAGACTTTACAGGTCTTAATGCTAGGGTATATGAATCAGGAAGCCTTAGAAAAGACGATGAAGGAGCAACGGGTGACTTTCTTTAGTCGTACTAAAAATCGCTTGTGGACAAAGGGAGAATCATCGGGTCATTTCCTAGAGGTAAAAGAGATTCGAGTGGATTGCGACCAAGATACACTCCTTATCAAAGCTCTTCCGAAAGGTCCCACTTGTCACAAAGGAACTACTTCTTGTTTCCAAGAAGAAACGCCTAAAGGCTTTGTCTATCAACTAGAACAAACCATTCACCAAAGAATTGATAATAATGTGCCTAATTCCTATACCAGCCGTTTATTCCAAAAAGGGATTAATAAAGTCGCTCAGAAAGTAGGAGAGGAGGCTGTGGAGCTAGTCATTGAAGCCAAAGATAATAATGCTGATTTATTTAAAAATGAAGCTGCTGATTTATTGTATCACTATTTAATTTTGCTTAAAGCAAAGGGTTTTCAATTTTCAGATATAGAGGCTGTTTTGGAGGAACGATCAAAGAAATAAGGAAGTTTATTGG